>PUOB01000122.1 GCA_003551985.1 Desulfobacteraceae bacterium
CTGCCGCGCGATGTGGGCATGGATGATTTCAACCGGGTCGTCGGACACAAACGGCGGGGCACCGGTCAGCAGCTCGTAGAGAATAACGCCCAGGGCGTAAAGGTCGGCCCGGTAATCCACCAGGGCATTCATCCGGCCGGTCTGCTCCGGGGCCATGTAGGGAAGAATACGGCGGATCACCCACGGGTCGTAGAGTGCCTCATTCACCCGGGCGATCGTCCCGTAGGCGGCGAAACCATTGAGCTTGACCCGGTCTCCGGCGTCATCGCAGAAAATCGTATCCGGCGTCATGGCATGGTGGACAGCGCCCTGGCTGTGGATTTCGCCCAGGGTCCGGGCCAGTGCGGCGGCCAGTTTCAGGAAGGTGGGGATATCAACATTGCCCGGGGGAAACCGGTCGTGCAGGGGCATGCCGAAAAACGGCTCCGAGACAATGACAATGCCGTCTTTATGGTCGAAAATGTCGTAGGTCTCAAAAATCCCTTGACTGTCAATGCGTCTGATCTTTTCATAATCATGCTTGAAACGGGCGATTTCCGAGGGCGAGGCCTGGGCGGAATGAATGAGTTCAACAAAAACGGGCGCCTTGTTTTCCATCCGTTCGGCGTAATAAGCGGCCGATCCCCGGCGATCGTGAACCTTTTCAATTATCCGGTAATTTGGTATGGATTCCACGGCTTGCCCCTGCCCTACGTGCCTGCTGTTTTCCGCTGATTATGCCGCCTGCAGCACCCGAGCCCGGACACCCGATGCCGGGCATCCGATCCCTTTACCCCCCTGCGAGGCTTGTTTCGGAGCATAAATAATTTTGATGGCACCGTAAAAAGTCTCGAATCCAGGCTTGTCAAACTTTTCAGAACCGTAGGGGCGAATAATCATTCGCCCGCCATAAGGGCGAATGATTATTCGGCCCTACAAAGAACCCGTCGTGAATCGGGAGACAAAAGCCGACTTTTTACGAGACTATCAACCGTTGATAGTCTTGTAAAAATGAAGCTGCCCCAACCCGTATCCGGTTTGAATTGTCTCATAAAACAGACCGCGTGAAAGAAATGTTTATCCAGGCCCTGATCCATGAAAACCGGCTTGACCGTTTTGATTTCAAACGGTGGCTGTTTTTCCCGGGCATGCTGTTCGGCAGCCGAAACTCATGGTGGGGTGCGGGCCGGCCAAGGCCATTTTCCCATGAAGGGCTCGATTTATGTTTTTTCGAGGCCAAAGACCAGATGCGTTTCAGGCTTGACCCTTCCATCCGAATCCCCGCCGCGGCGGACGGCCGGATAGTCTCCATAATGGACGACTTGCTGGGCAAAACAATTGTCTGCGACCACGGCCGCAGGCTCGGGACAAGCACGCCGATGGTCATGCTCTATGCCCATGTGCTGCCGGAAAAGGCATTGCGCCCCGGTGATGCGGTCGATCAAGGGGCGTGCATCGCCCGGATCGCACCGGCAGACCCCGAAAAAAACGGGCTTCCGCCGCACCTGCATTTATCCGCGGTGAAACGCGATGCCCTTCCGCATTCTTTCGACTGGCCGTACCTGAACCGGCTCGACCGAAGCGCCTTCGTAGACCCGGCCCGGGTTGCCGGCCTCGCAGCGGAAGCAACGGCCATTATCAATTTTGATCCGTCCATGGCGCTATACAGCGCGTTTTCGCCCTGCGCCGGCCCGGCCGGCCCCCAACACCACCCCCCCAAGGCATAAGCCCCCTCCGGCCGACCCGTCCACTCCGTCCACCCAGTCCATTAAGCCCACCCAGTCCACCCCTCCCCCTGCCCCCAATACCCCCCTTTACGAAAACGCCTTGAAATTGCTTTAAAGCTTTGATATCGGTATATCGTTTTTTATTAATCACCATCCGTAACCATCAGCCTGAATCGATCAGGCACCTGAAGCTATCAGCACCTGAAGCTATCAGGCACCAACGACCAGACAGGGGGGGCAATGACCAGAGTCGGTATTGTCGGCGCCACCGGTTATGCCGGCGCCGAGCTTGTCAGGCTTCTTGCCGGGCATCCGGAAGTGGCGTTGACGCTTCTGACTTCCCGTCAGTATGCCGGCGTGCCGTTCCAGGACATCTACCCGGCCTTTTCCGGCGTGGTCGACCTCCCGTGCGAGGCGTTTGACCCCGACACCATATCCGATAAAACCGATATCGTATTTACAGCCCTTCCGCACAAGCTGCCCATGGAGATCGTTCCGGGAATCGTCGCGAGCGGGAAAAAAGTGATTGATTTGTCAGCTGATTTCCGTTTTTCCGATCCTGATGTCTACGAGGCGGCATATACCGCCCACACGGCAAAAGAGCTGCTCGGGCGCAGCGTATACGGACTTTCCGAGGTCTTTGCCGACCGGATAAAAAATGCCGATATAACCGGCAACCCGGGGTGCTACCCCACCAGCGTGCTGCTGCCGCTGATACCCCTTTTGACGGCCGGGATCCTGGTGCCCGAAAGCATTGTCGCGGACTCGAAATCCGGTGTAAGCGGCGCGGGCAGGGCTTTGTCCCTGGGCGCCCTTTACAGCGAGGTAAGCGAATCCTTCAAGGCCTACAAGGTTGCCGCGCATCGGCACGAGCCGGAAATGGAAGCGGTGTTAAGTGCGGTTGCGGGCTTTGACGTCAATATCACGTTTGTCCCCCACCTGCTGCCGATGAACCGGGGTATGGAAACCACCATATATGCCGGGCTGTCAGGTGACATCTCGGATGAGGAGATCTATGACCGCTTGTCGAATTATTATGCGGGGCGCCGCTTCATAAGGATCTCAAAAGACGGCCGGCCGCCGGATACACGAAATGTGCGGGGAACCAATTATTGTGATATTGCCTTTGTCGTTGACCGGGACCACCGGCGGCTGATCCTCATGTCGGTTTTAGACAACCTGGTCAAGGGGGCTTCCGGCCAGGCGGTGCAGAATATGAATATTATGCTGGGCCTGGAAGAGACCACGGGCCTGGATATGACGCCTTTTCCGCTATAGACGGCGCGGCGGGAAAACGGGTTGCGAAATTTCAGCGTATCAAGAGGCTTTAAAGGCTTTTCGGGATTTTTAATTATCTAAAAAAAAGGAGCAGAAAATGACGGCAAAACTGATTAAAGGAACCGACATTCGGGAGGAAATCCTCGAGGAAATCAGCGCGGAAGTGAAAGATATCAAGGAAAAAAAGGGGATTGTCCCCGGCCTCGTCACCATTCTCGTGGGTCAGGACCCGGCATCCATGTCCTATGTGACGCTTAAAATCAAGACCGCAGAGCGTCTGGGATTCAAGGAAATCCAGGAGAACCAGTCGCCGGAGATTTCCGAGGCGGACCTGCTGGCACTGATCGACAAGTACAACAAGGATGAGTCCATTAACGGCATCCTGGTCCAGCTTCCCCTGCCCGACCATATCGACGACAAAAAGGTTCTCAACGCTATCGATCCGGACAAGGATGTCGATGGTTTTCATCCGGTCAACGTGGGCCGCCTGATGATCGGCGGATCCGAAGTGAAGTTCGCACCCTGCACCCCGGCCGGTATCCAGGAAATGATCGTTCGCGCGGGCGTCGAAACCAGCGGTGCGGAAGTGGTTGTGGTCGGCCGCTCCAATATCGTGGGCAAGCCCATTGCCAACATGATGGTCCAGAAAGGCCCTGGCGCCAACTCAACCGTTACCATCGTCCATACCCGTACCAAGGATCTTGCCGCCCATTGCCTCAGGGCCGATATTCTCATCGTGGCGGCCGGCGTGCCGGGCCTGGTGAAGCCGGAATGGATCAAGCCGGGGGCATGCGTCATCGATGTCGGCGTGAACCGGGTCGGTGAAAAAATAAGCGAAAAGACCGGCAACAAGGTCGCCATCCTGCGTGGTGACGTTGATTTTGATGCTGCAAAGGAGATCGCCGGTTCCATTACGCCGGTTCCGGGCGGCGTCGGTCCGATGACCATCACCATGCTGATGAAAAATACGCTTAACTCCATGAAATACAAGATTGGCATGATGTAGCCAATCGTTCAGGACAACCCTGCACGTAAGAAAAACCACGCACCCTTACCGGGTGCGTGGTTTTTTTGCGGGCCGCGCCCACCCCGGGATACAGGGCCGCGAAGCCCCGGCAGCGGCCTTGACTTGTTTTGATGCAATCCCTATTATAGGCTGAAATACATTTGAATGACGACCTTTGAGCCGCCGTATTCGACGCGTTATCGCATAAGGAACCGGGTCCGGAGGCGATCGGGCCGGGCCCCGAAAAACGGTTGTGCTTAGTGGCGGATTTGATATAATTCAAGATAACATGCGTTTAATCGCAGGCTTTCCGGGAATGCCCGCGCAGGAGCACGGATTCCCCATCAACGCCTCTGCCGCTGAACAATCATTTTAAACGGCCAGCCTGTGTATAATAAATGGGGTTCATCCAGAGACAATCCCAGGCGGATTGGCCATTTCTGGATGGGCACGGAATAAGGAAGTATCCATAATTATGAGTACGGGTATCGCAACCAGTTTTTTAACCCGGATATTCGGGAGCAAAAATGACCGGGAACTCAAAAAGCTCAATCCCATTGTCGAAGCGGTAAGTGCGCTTGAACCGGAGATGACGGCAAAGAGCGATTCGGATCTGGCGGCAATGACGCCTGCTTTCAAGTCGCGCCTTGAAAACGGGGAAGCCCTTGAAGACCTTCTTCCCGAGGCGTTTGCGGTGGTTCGGGAAGTCTCCAGGCGAACCCTTGACATGCGCCATTTTGATGTTCAGATCCTGGGCGGCATTGTTCTGCACCAGGGCAATATCGCGGAAATGAAAACCGGTGAAGGAAAAACCCTCGTCGCCACGCTGCCGATATACCTCAACGCGCTTCAAGGGAAGGGCGCACATGTCGTTACGGTAAACGACTACCTGGCCAGCCGCGATGCACAATGGATGGGAAAAATATATAATTTTCTGGGCATGTCCGTGGGCACCATCGTTCACGGCATGGACGAGGCGGA
This sequence comes from Desulfobacteraceae bacterium, assembly GCA_003551985.1. The sequence continues at coordinate 4,972 of PUOB01000122.1, forward strand.
TCGCAAGCAGGCGTATGCGGCCGATATCACCTACGGGACCAACAACGAGTTCGGCTTCGACTACCTCCGCGACAATATGAAATTCAGCCGGGAGACGCTCGTCCAGCGGGATCTCAACTATGCCATCGTCGACGAGGTGGACTCCATCCTGATCGACGAGGCCAGAACGCCGCTTATCATCTCGGGCCCGACGGAAAAATCGACCGACCTGTATTACAAGGTCGATGCCGTTGCCCCCCAGTTGAAACCCGAGCAGCATTACGCGGTGGATGAAAAGGCCAAGTCCGTATCCCTTACGGAAGAAGGGGTCTCGCGGGTTGAGAGCATTTTGGGCATAGAAAACCTTTATGACAGCCGGAACATCGACATACTGCACCACGTCAACCAGTCGTTGAAGGCGTATAACCTGTTCACGCGGGATGTGGACTATATTGTCAAGGACGGCCAGGTGATTATCGTCGACGAGTTCACCGGGCGGCTCATGCCCGGCAGGCGGTACAGCGAGGGGCTGCACCAGGCTTTGGAAGCCAAGGAAAACGTGACCATCGCCAATGAAAATCAGACCTTGGCGTCGATCACGTTCCAGAATTTCTTTCGCATTTATAAAAAATTAAGCGGCATGACCGGTACCGCGGACACGGAAGCCGAGGAATTCAAATCCATATACGATCTGGATGTCGTCGTGGTGCCGACCAACGAAGAGATGATCCGGGAGGACTACCCCGACGCCATTTACATGTCCAAACAGGAAAAATACGATGCCGCCATCGAGGAGATCCTCGAGCTGAACCAGACCGGCCAGCCTGTGCTGGTTGGCACGGTTTCGATCGATGTCTCGGAACACCTGAGCAAGCTGTTGAAAAAGCGGGGCGTTAAGCACGAAGTTCTGAATGCCAAAATCCACGAGGCGGAAGCGGAGATCATCGCCAATGCGGGCCAGAAAGGGGCGGTCACCATTTCCACCAACATGGCGGGACGCGGTACCGATATCGTGCTGGGGGAAGGCGTCGTTGCAACCGGCGGTCTTCATATTCTGGGTACCGAGCGCCATGAAAGCCGGCGAATCGACAATCAGCTCCGCGGCCGTGCAGGCCGCCAGGGTGATCCGGGGTCTTCCCGCTTCTATCTCTCCATGGAGGACGATCTGCTGCGGATTTTCGGCGGTGAAAGAATTTCCGGCCTCATGAACAAACTGGGCATCAACGAAGGGGAGCCCATTGAACACAAAATGATCAGCCGGTCCATTGAAAACGCCCAGCGCAAGGTGGAGGGGCACAACTTCCAGATCAGAAAGCAGCTGCTCGATTTTGACAACGTGATGAATCAGCAGCGGGAGGTCATATACCGTCAGCGGCAGGAGGCATTGCACAACGAGGACCTCAAGGCGACCATCGAGGACATGATCCGGGAAAAAGCGGAAGAAATCGTATCGGATTATGCGGAGGAGGGAAAATCGCCGGACCAGTGGGACCAGAAAGGCCTTAAGGATGCCGTCTTCTCCCAGTTCAACATGAAGCTCGACTTGTCGGCGAATCCTGAAAAGGGCCTCACACCGGATCGGCTTGAGGCGCACCTGGTAAACATGGCACTTGAAAAATACGGGGAAAAGGAAAATATGATCCCGCCCCATGACTTGCGGCGCCTTGAGCGATATGTGATACTGCAGACCGTGGACAGCTTCTGGAAGGATCACCTGCTTCAGATGGATCATCTCAAGGAAGGCATCGGCCTGCGGGGGTATGCCCAGAAGGATCCGATCATGGAATACAAGAAGGAAGCCTTCAATATGTTCCAGGAGATGATTTCCAGGATCAGGGAGGAAATCATAAAGATCCTGTTCCGGATCCAGGTGGTCCGGACCGATGAATCGCAGCAGGCGCCGGCGCCGGCGACGCCCCGGGAGCAGGAGATGTCCTACTCCCACGGCAAGGATGAACCGCAGCAAAAGAAACCCTTTAAACGAAACGCGTCCAAAACGGGCCGCAACGACCCATGCACCTGTGGCAGCGGCAAAAAGTACAAGAAGTGCTGCGGCCGGTGAGGCGTTATGGCTACGGGACTGGGGTAAAATGACTTTTTATGATGATTTTGCCCATGACATGCCCGTGAGATGTGTTTATATTATTATTACAAAGATCGACGTATCCTTGCACATGGATCGCCGGGTGGTTTTTGAAAAGCAA
>PUOB01000185.1 GCA_003551985.1 Desulfobacteraceae bacterium
CTTTGGGACGGCAAAGTAAAAAGTTCAAGATCAAGGCGCGCGAAATCCCGAAGAATGCAGCGTACATATAGTACGTGAAATTCTGAGGGATGAAGCGCAACGCAGATATTGGACTTTTTACTTTGCCGTCAACGTTACGCAATAAACCCGATAAAAAGGGGAATCAAACCAAACCCGACGCCCACGACCACTGCCAGGGCAACGCTGATCCTGCGGAGCGCCGGCATGTATTTCTCATGGTTGAGCCCCAGCGACTGAAAGAGACTCCAGAAACCGTGGCGGATATGGACGGCCACGACCACCATGACGGCGACATATACAATCACGTAAACCCACGAGGAAAATGTGGCATAGACAACGTCATACATGGTCCGGTCCGTGACATCGGCAAAACTGAAATTGCTTAAATGAAGAATCACAAACAAAAGGATCACGAACCCGGTGTACGGCATTGTTGCGGATCCGACATTGCGGCCGCCGCCGCTTTTCTGGACGGCATAGCGCACATTTCGGGCCCTTCGGTTAGCCAGAAAAAGAAGAAGGCCCGTTATGACGTGAATGACGGCAAACGTGAACAACCCGATTTCGGCAGCCACAATAAGCAGTTCGTATTCATGGAGCTTGTCAACATACGCGGTAAACACGTCGCGCCCGGCAAAAAGGGTAAGGTTGCCCAACAGGTGCACAATAATAAAACCGATAAAACCCAATCCGGTAACCGCCATCAACAGCTTCTTTCCGACGGATGTCCGGAAGGTTTCAACAAACCAGTTCATGGCCGTATCTCCGGGAATAAAAATTTTAAAACACGTTGGCGCAAAATTCGCCTATGATGCCGAGCTCCTTGCACACGTGGACGCCGCTTTCCTCCAGCGCTTTGACCTTTCCCTGCGCGGTCCCTTTATTGCCGCTGATAATGGCGCCCGCATGTCCCATCGTGCGGCCCGGCGGGGCGGTCATGCCGGCGATGAAGCCGACTACCGGCTTGGTCACCGTCTCTTTGATAAATCGGGCGGCATCCTCTTCGGCGGTCCCCCCGATTTCTCCCACCATAACGATTCCTTTTGTCTCATCGTCCGCCTGGAAGGCCGCCAGGCAGTCGATGAAATCCGTGCCGTTTACCGGATCCCCGCCGATGCCGATGCATGTGGTCTGGCCGATGCCTTGCCGCGTCAACTGGTAGACCACTTCGTAGGTAAGCGTGCCGGAACGCGAGACAACCCCGACCGGCCCCCCGGACTTGTGGATGACGCCGGGCATGATGCCGACCTTGGATTCGCCCGGCGTAATGATGCCGGGGCAGTTGGGGCCGATAAGCCGGGCATTTTTCCCCTTGAGGTAGTGCTTCACCTTCATCATGTCAATTACGGGTATTCCCTCGGTAATCGCAACAATCAAGGGAATTTCCGCATCGACCGCCTCCATTATTGCATCCGCCGCAAACGCGGGCGGCACGAATATGAGGCTGCAATTGGCGCCGGTTTGAGCCGCCGCCGCACCCACCGTATTGAAAACAGGGACGCCGTCCATTTCCTGCCCCCCTTTTCCGGGCGTAACCCCGGCCACCACGGCGGTTCCGTATTCAATGCACTGGCGGGCGTGAAACTGCCCTTCCCTGCCGGTAATCCCCTGCACAACAACACGGGTATCCGAGTTTACAAATATGCTCATCGAAGCTCCTCTTTATTCCTTTTTTCAGGCAACCCGCTTCGCCACCTGTTCACCGGCGTCCTTCAGGTCCACCGCCGTAAACAGGTTCAAACCGGAATCCGCCAGAATCTGCCGCCCCTCTTCAACGTTGGTGCCTTCCATCCGCACCACGACCGGCACGTTGATCTGCGTGTTTTTGGCCGCCGCAACGACACCCTGGGCCAATACGTCGCAGCGGAGAATACCGCCGAAGATATTGATCAGCAGGGCCTTTACTTTTGTATCGGACAGTATGATGCGAAATCCGTTTTCAATCATTTCCGCCGTTGCACCGCCGCCGACATCAAGGAAATTGGCCGGTTCCGCCCCGGCGATCTTGATCGTGTCCATTACCGCCATTGCCAGACCGGCGCCGTTTACCATGTTGCCAACTGTGCCGTCCATGTTGATGTAGTTGAGGTTGTACCGGGACGCCTCCACATCAAGGGGATCTTCCTCGTCGAAATCCCGGTAGTGAATAATGTCCTTATGCCGGAAAAGGGCGTTGCCGTCGAACGTCAGCTTGGCGTCCAGCGCGAAAAGCCGGTCGTCCTCGGTGACGACCAGCGGGTTTATTTCAACCATGGCGCAGTCGTAATCGACGAACAGGTTGTAGAGGGAGGTGAGCAGCTTCAGAAAAGGCTTTACGGCGTCTGCCGGAAGCCCAAGGCCGTATGCGACCGCCCGGCAATGGTACCCGGATATGCCGGCAAGGGGGTTGACAAGCACCTTGATTATTTTTTCAGGCGTTTTTTCGGCCACTTCCTCGATGTCCATGCCGCCGGCGGCACTTGCCATGATCAGGACGCAGGCGTTTTCGCGGTCGACGGTGAGGCTCAAGTACAACTCGGATGCAATGGCCAGACCGGCTTCGATCAGAACACGCTTGACACGACGCCCTTCCGGGCCGGTTTGCGGCGTGACAAGGGTCATCCCCAGGATGTCCGTCGCATGCGAAACCGCTTCATCGACGGATTGCGCAAACTTTACGCCGCCGCCCTTACCGCGGCCGCCAGCATGGATCTGCGCCTTGACGGCCATGGGAAACGTCCCGATTTTTTCCGCCGCACCGCGTGCCTCTTCCGGTGTTTCGGCTACCGCCCCCGGGGGAACGGGGATGCCATAGGCGGCAAACAACTCCTTGGACTGATATTCATGTATCTTCATGGGAAACCATCCTTTTCAAGGCGTCTTCAACCGACAACGCAGATCACGTCGTTTTTGGCGACGGCATCACCTTCTTTGAAATTCATGCTCTTAAGTGTTCCGGAGGTAGTGGCCGTCAGGGAATTCTCCATTTTCATGGCCTCCAGAATCACCACTGTATCCCCTTCGTTGACCGTATCACCCACCTTCTTCTCAAACCGGATGACCGTGCCCGGCATGGGCGCCTTGATGGGCGTCCCGTCCGCAGGTGCCGCAGCCGGTGCAGCTGGCTTTTCAGCGGGCTTTTCCCCGGCTGGAGCAGCCTTGGGGGACGGCTGAGGAGCGGATTGCGAGGCGGCGTGCGCCGGCTGCCTTGCGGGCGCCTGGGGCTGCTGCGGCGCAGTCTGCTGCGGCGCTTGCGCCGGCGCCGGCTGCGAAGCCGCCTGAACGATAACCGGCGGGTTCTTGTCCTCCACGGCCACCTCAAACGGCTCATCGTCAACCATAACCGTAAACTTTCTCAACCCCTCCTCGTCTTCCGGTTTTTTCTTGGCCACGACCTGTCCGGCCCGGGCCTTGCGAACCAGATCCTCCTCCTGCTTTGCCTGCGCCAGTGTCTTTGGTTGGACCGATTCGGGCGGCTCTTCAATGCCGTACTTGTATTGCAGAAATTTTTTCCCGGTAACGGGATACAGTGCGTAGATCAGCACGTCGTCGAGGTCCGCCGCCAGATCCTTGACGTCCTCTTTGGCCTTGTCGAGCTCCGGCTCAAGGATCTCGGCCGGGCGGACGGTAATGGGCTCTTCACCACGCGGATACCCTTTGAGGATCTTTTTCTGCACTTCCGGGTTGATCGGCGCCGGGGTCTTCCCGTAAAGGCCGTAGCAGATATCCTTGACCTGCTGGGTGGTCATTTTGTAGGTGTCGTTTTCATCGTCAAAGAGCACATTGTTTACCGTCTGGATGCCCACGATCTGGCTCGTCGGCGTCACCAGGGGAACCTGGCCCAGGTCTTTCCGGACCTTGGGCAGCAGCTCATATACCTCGTTTATCCGGTCGAGGGCATCCATTTCCCGCAGCTGGTTCACCAGGTTGGAGAGCATGCCGCCCGGGGTCTGGTGCAAAAGGACGTTGGTGTCGATAATGGACACCTTTGAATCGTCTAACAGGTGTTTGTATTTTGGCAGGATATCCTTTTCCAGCTTCAGGTTGATTTCATCGAGGGCCTTGACGGAAAAGCCGGTATCCCGGTTCGTACCGTAAAGGGTGACGACCAGCGGCTCGATGGCGGCATGGGAGGTCCGGTAGGCGTAAGGCGACATGCAGGTGTCGACGATGTCCACGCCCGCCTCAATGGCCTTGAGGTGGCTCATGGGGGACATGCCGGAGGTGAAATGGCTGTGCAGGTGTATGGGCGGCTTGACGGTTTCCTTGAGCCCCTTTATCAGTTCGAAGGCGTCATAAGGCGATATAAGCCCGGCCATGTCCTTGATGCAAATGGTATCCGCACCCATCTCCTCGAGTTCTTTCGCCTTGTTGAGGTAATAGTCGAGGTTGTAGATTTCCCCGCCAATGCGCGGCTCGGTAAGGGTGTAGCAGACGCATCCCTGAAAGTGCTTGCCGGCCGCCTTGATTTCATTGACCACGGTTTCGAAATTTCGGAAGTCGTTAAGGGCATCAAAGGTGCGGAAAATGTCCATGCCGTTTTCCGCCGCCCTTTGAACGAAGGCTTTGGCCACATCGTCCGGGTAGTTCCGGTAGCCGACGAGGTTCTGGGCGCGGAGCAGCATGGAAAGCGGCGTATTCTTGAAATACCGCTTCATGGTTCTGAGGCGCTCCCATGGATCCTCGTTCAGGAAACGATGCATGGTGTCAAAGGTTGCGCCGCCCCAGACTTCAACGGCCCAGAACCCGATGTTGTCCATCATTTCCGCCACGGGGATCATGTCCTCGGTCCTGCCCCGCGTCGCAAACAGCGACTGGTGGCCGTCCCTCAGGGTCAAATCCATTACTTTAACCGGATTTTCAGCCTTCGGGCGATCAATTTCATAATTTTTTTCCGTCATCTTAACTTCAAAATGGTCCGTCATCTTTTGAACTCCCCTCACACAGGTAAACGTGATTGTATATGTCCGGTTATTATAAGGATTTCATTCTCCCGGGTCGGACGGCATTGCCGCCCCGCCCGCTGACGCAGGTCCATAAACCGGGAACTACCCCCGAAACGCCCTGTATTGCATCATGGTCCGTATCTGTATCTGGGCGTTCCTGCCTGAAAGACCGTAAGGTTTCGCCCCATATAATCCAGGATGGTCCGGAATAGCCACAATCCGCGGCGGAACGCCTGCTGCCGCAATCTGCTGCCGCTCGGTTTCAAGGTACTGCACAACGGCTGCCAGCGCCGCTTTTTTCTTTTTATCAATGCTCATGATCCAATAAACTCCCCGGGTGCTGCGGTTTATGCCGGTATATTGCCATGCTTCTTGGGCGGCAGGGCCTGGCGCTTGCCCGCCAGGACTTCAAGGGCTTCAATCAGCCGGGGCCGGGTTTCGCCGGGGACGATGATGTCGTCGATATACCCCCTGTTTGCAGCCACATACGGATTGGAAAAAATCTCCTTGTATTCATCGATTTTTTCCTTTCGTTTCGCCGCCGGGTCTTCCGCGTCCTGGATCTCCCGGCGATGGATGATGTTGGCGGCCCCTTCCGCACCCATGACCGCGATTTCGGCGGTCGGCCAGGCAAATGCCATGTCCGCGCCCAGGTGTTTCGATGACATGGCGATATATGCCCCGCCGTAATCCTTCCGTACAATCACGAGCAGCTTGGGCACGGTGGCTTCCGAATAGCACCAGAGCAGTTTTGCGCCGTGCCGGATGATCCCCCCCCACTCCTGGTCGCTCCCGGGGAGGTAGCCCGGAACATCGGCAAAGGTGAGGATAGGGACGTTGAAGGCGTCACAGAACCGTATAAAGCGCGTGGCTTTATCGGAGGCGTCAATGTCAAGGCATCCGGCCAAAAATTTGGGCTGATTGGCGATAATGCCGATGCTCCTGCCGTTTAACCGGCCAAACCCCACGATGATGTTTTTGGCATAATGCTCGTGGGGTTCAAAAAAATCGCCGTTGTCGACAATGGCGTGTATGATGTCCTTCATGTCGTAGGACTGGTTGACGTCAACGGGAACCAGGGTGTCCAGTGCCGGCTCCACGCGGCCGGGATCGTCCCCGGTTTCGACAATCGGCGGGTCTTCGATGTTGTTGGGCGGGAGAAAGGAAAGCAGCTTGCGGATCCGCTCGATGGCATGGGAATCGGATTCGCATGCAAAATGCGCCACCCCGCTTTTTTCGTTATGGGTCATGGCGCCGCCCAGGTCTTCGAAAGTAATGTCCTCACCGGTGACCGACTTGATCACCTGGGGGCCGGTGATGAACATGTGGCTGGTCTTTTTGACCATGAAGACCCAGTCGGTCATCGCCGGTGAATAGACGGCGCCCCCGGCGGTCGGCCCCATGATGGCGGATATCTGCGGTATAACCCCGGAGGATACGGAGTTGCGGTAAAAAATCTCGCCGTATCCGAAAAGGGCGTCCACCCCCTCCTGTATCCGTGCACCGCCGGAATCGTTGAATCCGACAACCGGCGTCCCCGCCTTTAAGGCCAGGTCCATGACCTTGCATATCTTTTTGGCGTGCATCTCGCCGAGGCTGCCCGCCCGTGCCGTAAAATCCTGGGCAAATGCAAAAACCGGCCGCCCTTCGACCAGTCCGTGCCCGGTGATGACCCCGTCGGAGGGTATGTCGACCTTGTCCATCCCGAAATTGACACACCGGTGCTTGACAAAAACATCGAGTTCGCGAAACGTGCCGGTGTCGAAAAACTGGTCCAGGCGTTCCCTGGCGGTCAGCTTGCCGTCCTTCTTCTGCTTGGCAATCGCTTTTTCACCGCCCATTTTTTCAATCTTTGCCCTTAAGGCTTTCATTTCCTTGATTTTATCCGAAGCCTCGCCCATAGCTATCGTTTCCTTTCCCTACTTCGGTTTACATATATTATACAAACAATGTGTTATCGTTTCCCGCTCCCGCGGGGAACGCTGATGCGCCTGTTATCGTTTCCCGCTCCCGCGGGGAACGTTGATGCGCTTCCTTCGTCAGCACATCCTATGACTACAACCGGGCGAAAGATTTTTCGCCCCTACAACCGGGCGAAAGATTTTTCGCCCCTACAACCGGGCGAAAGATTTTTCGCCCCTACAACCGACACCCC
>PUOB01000427.1 GCA_003551985.1 Desulfobacteraceae bacterium
AAATCTTGAGTTTGGTCTGTTATGAAACCGGCAAATTTTACGGAGATAACAAACCGGATTCCCTGATCTCAAGAAAAAGAAATTAATGCAAACAGCAGCATGCCGGCCGCAAGAACCATCAACACCCCCGCCCAGACGCGGAAAAAAGGCTCCCAGCGGTTCAGCATGGGGAGAAGCTTTGCAGCAAAGGCCGATGCCCTTTGCCCGAAACGGTTAATACGGTCAAGGCCATGCTCAAAATACGCAGCCGGCTTTTCCGCTGCTCGGGCGATCCGGCCCGCGACCCCCGCATACAGGGCCCACAGATCGCCTTCGGGGAGGCGTGGGACTTCCTCCCGGGCCGCATTCCGCAGCACGCCGGCTGAACGAATGCCCCGTGAAACCGCCAGGAAAATGGCGGCACCGGCCGCCGCCGGCCAGACAATCCCCGGCAGCTCCTTAATCGGCGGGATAGCGGCGATCGGCTCAGTCATCCCCATCCACCAGGGCAGGAAAAGCGCCGCAATGACGCATGCAAGCCACCCGGCAACCACACGGGCCGCAGCCGGTTCGGTTATTTTATTATGAGCCGCGCGTTGATCCCGGTGCTGGAGAACAAGCGCGCGGATCATGAGCAGGGATGTTCCAATGGCCGCGAGCGTAAGCAAAAACGAAAACAACAGGTACCCGCCGTCATACAAAACCGATTTCACAGCCCATTTTACCGTCAGTCCGCTGCCGAAAACTCCCGCAAGGGATGCGGCCGGCAGCAGCAGTCCGATCCATTTGACCCCTGCGGGAATGCTCGCCGGACGATCCGTAACAGCGGTCCCCAAAAACAAGGCCCCCTTGTTCAGCCCGTGATGAACGGCAAACAAAAGCAAAACCGGGGAAAGAGCCGGCCACAACCCCGCATCCAGCAGCCCGATACCGAAAAGCGCCGTGATCATTCCCATCTGGCTCACCGACGAATAAGCCAGCACCACCTTGGGGTTAGGCTGCACCGAACCGTAGACGGCAGCCCCGAAAGCCCCTGCCAAACCAACGCTCACCGCAACGCCTCCCAAAGCCGGCAGGGCAGCAAGGCCAATCGGCAGCGTATACATCCAGCCGATCATGCCGGCCTTGATCATGGCGCCGGAGAGCACCGCACTGGCCGGTGCCGGTGCAACCGGGTGGGCCATGGGAAGCCAGACGTGCAGGCCGGCAATCCCGGCCTTGATGCCGAACCCCGCCCACAGGAGCGCCGAAACGGGAAGGACGAATCCGGAGCCCGACATGCCATCCCGCATTTCCGCCAGAAGGATTGTCTCCGCAATCCCCGCGCCCCACAGAAACCCGGCCAGGATCATGCCCTCGCCGATCACGGCCATGACGATGTAGGCAAACCCGCCGCGCCGCGCCGCATCCGTGCCGTCGTGGATCACCAGCATCCACGCGGAAAAGGTCATGAGCGCGTATCCCAGGTAAAAACCGGGAATATCGGCGGCAACGACCAGAAGGAAACATCCCGCCATTGACGCCTGCCACAGGGCGGCAAACCGGAACAGTCGCCGGGGCGCGGCGTTGCCGGCCCGGCCTTTGCCCGCTTCCTTTTGCGCCATGTACCCGTGCGCGTGCACCCCGGCTGCCGTCCAGAGCACGGCCATAAATACCAGCAGAATCCCTCGCATCCCTTCCGTTGTCCATATGCCGCCCATCAGAAGCCAATCCATGACCACCGGATCGCCTCCGGCAAATGCCGCGGCCAACGCCGGTATCGGCGCGCTCATCCAGAGGGCTCCAAACCATGGACGATTCCAGAGTAAAACGGACGGTGCGCCATATACCAGTCGATAAAAATGCAGACCAGCCGACGCCGCGGCCAATACCAGCGGCCAGCAGACGGCCGACAGGATCAGCACCCGGAAAACGATGGGAGCGTTTATAGCGGCAATGGCTGCATCGGTCATGGGAGATACACCTCGTATGCGATCCGGGTCGCCCAGAATACCGGGGAAAACGGCAGCCCGGCCAGAAGGCCGGCTCCCACGCTGAAAACCGCCGTGGCCACCGGCGGCCACAAAAGCGCCGCACTGGTTTCAAGACGTCCGATATCCTGTTCATGGGGCCATTCTTCGTCACGCGCCCCAAACCAGATCCGGTAGACCAGCGGCAGAAAATAAGCGGCATTCAAAACGCTGCTGGCGGCCAGCACCGGGATGACCCAGTACATAGCGGCCCCGGCTGCTCCTGTTCCGAGATACCACTTGGATATGAACCCCACCGCCGGGGGGACCCCGATCATGCCGAAGGCCGCCGCCGTAAATGCGATGGATGTGATTGGCATCCGCCGCCCCGTACCGCCGAGCTCCCCCACGAAGTGGATGCCCAGGGTTTCCGCGTAATTGCCCGCGCAGAAAAACAGCGTGATTTTCATCAATCCCTGGTGAACCAGGTGGGCCAGGCCGGCAACGGCCCCCAGGGGATGAAAAATGGATACACCCAGCATGATGTAGGAGACCTGGCTCACCGTCGAAAATGCCAGCCGCCGCTTGATCTCCGTTTGAGACAGGGCGCGCGCCGATCCATAAACGATGGTGATGCACGACATCACGGCCAGCACGTCCAAAAGCCCCATGGAAAAAGACAAAGACATTCCGTAGACGTCGTATACCACCCGCACGATGCCGAATGCGCCGGCCTTGACGACGGCCACCGCATGGAGAAGCGCGCTGACAGGCGCGGGGGCAACCATGGCCGAGGGGAGCCACCCGTGAAGCGGTACCATGGCCGCCTTTACACCAAGCCCCGCGATGAGCAGAAAAAAAACAGCGGTCAACCAGGGCTCCTTTCCGGCGGCAATCCCCTCCAGGTAACGCCAGTCACCGAATGATAGCTCCCCTGCAACGGCATGGAGCATCACGGCGCCCGCCACCAGCAGCACCCCGCCCGAAAGGGTGTACTGCAGGTAGCGCCTTCCCGCGGCAAGGGCCTTTTGTGTGCCCCGGTGCACCACAAGGGGATAGGTGGACAGGGTGAGCAGTTCGTAGAACAGGATGAAGGTAAACAGGTTCCCGGCATATGCGATGCCCAGTGTGGATGTGACGCAGAGGCTGAAAAACCCGAAAAACCGGCTCCGGTTGGGTGATCCTTCCAGGTAGCCTATCGCGTAGATGGTGGTGAGCAGCCACAACAGGGACGACAACCCCGCAAACAAAACACCCAGGGCGTCCGCCCGGAGAATGAAATCCACGCCCTTTACAACCGGAAACCGCATCTCGTAGGATATGCCCAGATAAATCCCCGCGATCATGACGCATACCAAAACCAGCTTGATCACGGCCGCGCCCAGGTTAACGGCCGTGCGCACACGGTGCTGCTCCTCGGAGAGCAGGAAAATGACCGGAGCAGCCAGCAGTGACGTGAAAAGAACCAGCACCGGCATCCACGAATGCATTACGGCCATGGAACACCTCCTGCGCCGTCACCGATGAGTATAAGCGGCCACTTCGCAAACAACCCCAAAAGAAGTGCGGCCAGGGCCAGAACAAACGCCGCCGCCTCCTTGGCAACCGGCAGATGCACATGTTCTCCCGTTTGGACGCCCGCGGCCAGGGCGTACTTGAAGATGCGGAAAATATAGGCGGCCCCCAGAAGCGTGCCGGCGGACAGCACGACCACCCACTGCCACTGCCCGGATAGAATCGCGCTGTTAAGCAGCAGCCACTTGGCCGTGAACCCGCCGGATACCGGAAGCCCGATAATGGAAAGGGACGCGAAACCCAAAATCAAAAGCGACACCGGAAGGTAGTTGTCCACCCCCGCCAGTCCTTCCAGGTCCGCCCGTCCCATGGCCAGCATGAGGTTGCCCACCGCAAGAAACATGGCCGCCTTCGCCAGCGCGTGCGATGTGAAATGGAGCCAGGTTCCCTGCCAGGCCAGCTGCGCGGCCTCCTGCGTCCCCTGAGCGGCCAGCGGAAAGATCAGCAGGAGGTATCCAAGCTGCGCCAGGGTGGAATACGCGACGATCTGCTTGACCTGGTGCTTGTAAAGCGCCATCAGGCCGCCGTAGAAGATGGCCGCGGCCCCAGCCCACCCGACGAATTGCGCCGCTGCATGCATTTCCGGCCAGAAGGCCATCCACACCCGAAGCAAAACGACAAAAGACCCTTTTACCACCAGCGCGGAATGAATAGCCGAGACCGGCGCCCAAGCATGAGAGTGAGCGCCCGCAAGCCAGCCGTGAAGCGGAAACACGGCAGCCTTTATCATGAGGCCCGCGCTTGCAAGCGCCAGGGCCGCCGTTTGAACGCCTTCGGCGTCTGCTGCGCCTGCGGCGGCAAGGGCTTCGAAACCGATATGCCCATGGGCCGCATAGAGGATGCCCGCCCCCATCAGGTACGTCAGCGAGCCCAGCAGCATGAAAAAAAGATATCGCAAACCGGCGTTCACAGCCTCGCCCCGCTCCGGGAGCACCATCAGCGCCGCAGCGGAAAGGCCCAGCATCTCCAGCGCGAGATAGGCGCTCAGCAGGTCCGCCGTTATCCACAAAAACAAAAGGCCGCCCCACAAAACGGCCAAAAGCGGCCAGTAAAACCTTTCACGCCGGAGCGTCTTGGTTTTCCACTGCCGGTGAAGCTGGAAATATCCCAGGCTGTAGATAACGCAGACCGACAGGATCAGCGTGCCTGCAATCGTAAGAACCGCCGACAACCCGTCTGCCCGCAGCACCATCCCGGCCGGAAGCTCCCCTTTCGCACCTAAAACAACCGCACCGCCCACCCGGATCTGTAAGACCGAAACCAGGGCGGCTACCGCCTGCGCGGCAAGGGGAAGCAATACGGCGCGGAGCCGGGCCGGCGGCCGGAAACAAAGCCAAAGCGCCCACAAATAGGGCAAAATCGGGGGAAGAAAGACGATAAGTTCCGGGCTACCGAACATGGGCCGACCCTTCTTTCGGGTCCCCGGGTGCACCCGTCACGGGCTGGCGGCCAAGGACGATCACCACTATCAGGCTTGCCACAAAGGCGACAAACAGCCCGGCTGCCACCATGACAAACACCGCGTCTATGGGCCGGGCCAGCTTTGCCGCAAAAGAGACGATCAAAAGAAAGATCCCCGAACCCAGAACATTAAAGGCAAAAAGCCTGCGAAGCAGGTTGCGGTGCCATACCAGAGAAAAAAAGCCCGCCCCTGCGACTGGAATTCCGGAAAGGCCGTATACGGTATATGCCGAAAGCGGGGCGTCCAGAAAAAACCAAACAGCCGGCACGCAGAGAAATCCCATGAACCCAACGCTTCCCGCAAGCGAAAGCGGCAGGGCCGCGGGTATGGTTTCCACAGGGTGAACCGGGGATGTGTCCGGGCCGGGAAGCCCGGGCAGGCGGCCCAAAGCACGCCAGGCGACAAAACCGGTCATGAGTGCGCCGATACCGATCTCCACCACGCCCAGACGATAGAGGCCCAGCCGAACCCATGCCCCGGCCATGAGAAGGCAGAAAAGGAAGAAAAGCACGGAAGCCCTTTTCAGGTCCCCCGTCCGGACCACCAGTATTGAAACGACAGCGACAAGTACCGAAACCAGACCATCGGCCGGCAGATCCAAAACCATAGACTATCCTTTACGCATTGCTGTAACCTGCGTTGAAATCAGGCGTGACGGCTTCGTAAAAAGTCCAATACCTGCGTTACGCGCGATTTCTCAGAATTTGCGGCTTACGCCTTGTAAACATACACGTACGCCAGGTACGCTGCATTCTTCGAAATCGCGCAAGGCTTGATCTTGGACTTTTACAAAGCCGTCAGATCGAGACTTTTTACGAATGCATCAGGCGTAAAAACACGTATCTATAATAATACCGGACAGAAATCTGTCAAACAGGACCGGTTGTCGTTTTCAGGTGTGCGCTTTTTCCGCAAAACGTCCTTTGCAGTCCAAACAATAATGATTATTAATGGTTTATATTCGCTCCGTCCCTTCGCGGACTTTTAAACGGGATAATTTATCAATGGAATCTTCGGAAGACCGGCTTTGCCGCATCACGAACCGCCTCAGGGAAAACAACTACAAGCTCACGCCCCAGCGGCTGGCCATTGCAAGGGTGCTTGCCGAAAGCCGGGACCACCCTGATATCGAAACCATATACAACCGGATCAAGCCCGGTTTCCCGCGCATCAGCCTGGCAACCGTGTACCGGAACGTCATGGTGATCAAATCCATGGGCGAGGTAATGGAAATCGGCATCCCCGGCAGCGGGGGCCGTTATGAAGGCAACCGGCTCGATCCCCACCCTCACGCCGTTTGCGAGCGGTGTAAAACAATAATCGATTTGGAACCGGACGGCATGACCGGTCTCCTGGAGAGCGTTCAACGGGAAACCGGCTTTGAAATCACGACCCACAGACTTGATTTTTTTGGTTTGTGCAAAAAGTGCAGAAAAGGCGAAAAGCCGTCATGAAGCCGGAAAATCCAATCCGGTGGGAAGCCGAATAATGCCGACCGCAAAATCGGGCAAGCCTTGATCTTGAACTTTTTACAAACCCGTCAGATCGCGACTTTTTACGAGTCCATCAATTTTTAAGGTGAAGAAAATGGCCGACTGGAAATTTTTTCTGAAAGACACCATCCGCAAGCAGGTCGATTTCTCCAAAACTGATCAGTCCAGGGGCCTGGCCCCGCCGCCCCTGGAGAAGCCCTGCCCGGAAGACGCCCCGAAAATCGATCTTCCGGGCAGTCGCCACTGGACAACCGTCCGCCCGGTGGCGGTGGCCAATGCCATTGCAAACCGTCAATCCCATCGCCTGCCCACGCAAGGAAGCCTCAGGCTTTCCGAACTGTCGTTTCTCCTGTGGGCGACCCAGGGGGTCCGAAAAAAACAAGGCGCCTATCACGCCCTTCGCACCGTCCCCTCCGCGGGCTGCCGGCACAGCTTCGAAACCTACATCGCCGTTTTTTCCGTGGAGAGCCTGGAAAAAGGAATCTATCGCTACCTGCCCCTTTCCCACCAACTCACCCCGGTTCGCAT
>PUOB01000241.1 GCA_003551985.1 Desulfobacteraceae bacterium
AAAAAGTCGGGCTTTGTCTCCCGATTCACCACGGGTTGTTTGTAGGGGCGAATAATCATTCGCCCTTATGGCGGGCGAATGATTATTCGCCCCTACGGTTCTGAAAAGTTGCACAAGCCTGGGTTCGAGACTTTTTACGAGACTATCAAAGCTGATAGTCTCGTAAATCCGGCTTGCGGATTCAAATAAAAAAGGCGTCCCGATATCCGATAATATCCGATACCAGAGAAACGCCTTTTTGATAATCCGTACGTCTGTGGGAATTATTATAAAACGGTTACATTTACAGCAGCCGGACCCTTTTGCCCCTGCTCAACCTCGAAGCTTACCTTGTCTCCTTCGTTCAATGACTTGAAACCATTCGCATTGATAGCGGAAAAATGAACAAATACGTCGGGACCGTCTTCCTGCTCGATAAAACCAAACCCTTTGCTGTCGTTGAACCATTTTACTGTTCCGTTTTTCATTCGTGCCTGTCCTCCCTTTTTCTTGATTTTTTCATGGTCTCAAACGGGAGGTAGCCACTTTGAAAAACGGGTCCTTCCCTCAGCGAAACCCGACCCGCCAAACAATACGGGCCTTTATATTTTACTCCTAAAATAAAGTGTTTTGCAACAATTGCAAGCAAAATCGTTCCCTGTATATAAGAAAAAACAAATCCGACTTTTTACAAGACGGTCCAAATTAATGTACACAAAGACTTTGCATTTTATCGGTCGATGCTTATTATTTATGTATCAAAAATGCCCGATATCTATGCTTGATACTACCTGTGTTGGCAAATCGCCTCGGCCAGGAGGCTCTAATTTGGAGGATTGAATGTCAGACAACAATACCGACGACGAAAAAATTTTAAATGAGACCGGAGATGAAGAGACCGGGAATGAACGCGATCCGGAAACACCGGACGATTTCATGGCCATGTATGAGGACAGCCTCAAAGCTATACGATCCGGCAATGTCGTTAAAGGTGAAATCGTCGACATTGAAAAAGACCACGTGCTTATTGATATCGGTTACAAAAGCGAAGGGTTGGTTTCAAAAAAGGAATTTCTGGATTCGGAAGGCAACCTGGACGTCAAGGTCGGCGACCGGGTTGAAGTTTTTCTGGTTCGCAAGGAAGAGGATGGTTATCCGGTTCTCTCCCGGGAAGAGGCGGTACGGGACAAGCTATTCGACAAACTCAAGGATATCTATGAAAGCGGCGGCACCACCCGCGGAAGAATCGTATCGAGAATAAAAGGCGGATATGCGGTCGATATCGGCTTGAATGCGTTTTTGCCGGCATCACAACTTGATGACAAGCCGGTCAAAAACCCCGAGGCATGGATTAGCAAGGATCTTGAGTTCAAAATTGTCCAGTTCAGCAAGCAGGACCGCAATGTCGTGCTGTCAAGACGCGTTCTGGTGGAAGAAGAGCGGCGGCGCCTTTCGGAAAAAACGCTTTCCACCGTAAAGGAAGACGACACTGTTGATGGAACGGTTAGAAATGTAACCGACTACGGCCTTTTTGTCGATATTGGCGGCATAAACGGCTTGGTGCATATCAGCAATATTTCCTGGGGTCCGGTGCGACACCCGTCGGAATTTTACGCTGTGGACGACAAGGTGCAGGTAAAAATTCTCGACATTGATGCGGACAACCGAAAAATCTCCCTGGGCATCAAGCAGTTGACGGCGGACCCATGGGAAAACATCGCGGAAAAATACCCGGTGGGATCAAGGGTGGCCGGCCGGGTGATCAGCCTGAAAAACTACGGCGCCTTTGTATCCATCGAGGAAGGCGTCGTGGGACTTGTATCGATATCCGACCTTTCATGGACGCAAAAGATACGCCACCCCAACCAGATCCTCAAAATCGGGGATGAAATCGAATGCCAGGTACTTTCCATAGATGCCGACAAAAGACAGATGTCACTGGGCCTGAAGCAGCTTGAGACCAATCCGTGGGACACCCTTCACGAAAACTACCCGGAAGGCACCGTAATCGAAGGCACCGTTAAACAGATTACGGACTTTGGCCTTTTTATAGGAATTACAGAAGAAATAGACGGCTTGGTCCATGTCTCGGACCTGCCGCAGGGCCAGAAAAAAATCGAGGCGCATTACCAGAAAGGCCAGGCGGTACAGGCAAAAATCCTTGAAATCGACCGGGAGAACGAACGCGTCAAGCTGGGTATCAAGCAGCTGGCCCCCGACCCGTGGACCACCTTGCCGGAAAATTATCCGCCCGGCACCCACATAACCGGTAAAATTGTCAATATAGCCGAATTTGGCATTTTTGTGGAAATTGAACCGGGCATCCAGGGCTTGGTCCATGTCTCTGAGATCCCTCAGGAAAGCGAAGAAAACCCCCTTGAACGATTCAGCGCCGGGGATCAGGTGGAAGCGCATGTACTGGAAATCAAGCCCGATCAGAAAAAGATCCGGCTGTCGATGAAGCCTGAAAGTCCCGAAAAACGAGAAAAACAGGACCAAACCGAAGAATCGACCGGATTCGGCTCTCTTTTGAAGGAAAAAATGGCGCAGCAAAAAGAAACCGATTGACCCCTATTGCGGAAAGGAAACCGAGGGGAAACGGGCGGCGTCCGTATGGGGCAAAAATTTTGCCGCGCTGAAACGGTTCATGAAGTCCTGGTTGACATTGAGCTCCAGGTACGTGATCCGCTCCCGGATGGATTCCACATCATCCATGGCCGCCCTTTCAACCAAAAGGCGAACCGCCCCTTTCAGCGAGCTGTTCCCCAGGGACTGGTAGGTTTCTTCAGGCAGATCGGGAATCATGCCGATGGAAATAGCCGAGCGGGGCTTTATGAATGAACCGAATGTCCCCGCCACGTAAAACGCCCTGATATCTTCAAAGCGGATGCCCACATACCCAAAGATGGTTTCCAGGATGGTGTACATGGCGGCCTTGGACCGTATCAGGCTGTCTATATCGACCTGGCTTATGGCAAGTACCTCGCCGTTGAAAGACGCTTCGCCGTTTACCAAAACGACATGGGGGATGCCGTCTATCTCGCGGTATCGGTCACCGCAGGTTTCTGCCACGAGACGACCGCGGATATCGACCATTCCGGACAAAAACAGGGCCGCGGCCAAATCGATCATACCCGAGCCGCAAATTCCCCGCGGGGGTTGGGAATCGATCGTCCCGATCTGAAATGACCGTGTTTCCGGATCAATGGTTACGGTATCGATAACGCCCGGTCCCGCCGTCATCCCGATTTCCGAAACCCCGCCTTCAAGCGCCGGTCCTGCGGCACCCGCACAGGCGACCAGCCATTCACGGTTTCCAAGCAGCACCTCCGCATTGGTCCCCACGTCAACAAGAAGGGAGACCTCTTTTGTCTTGTGGAATTCCGCATAGCAGGCCCCTGCCAGCAAGTCGCCCCCGAAATAGCTGCCCACATTCGGGAATATGAAACCCCGGCCCCCCGGGTTGATCCGAATACCCAGTTCATCGGCACGGATGGCGCCGAAGGTATTCGCGGCCGGGATATACGGCTCCCGTATGATGCCG
Organism: Desulfobacteraceae bacterium; assembly: GCA_003551985.1. Next base: position 3,524 of record PUOB01000241.1, read on the forward strand.
TGGGGACTGAGCCCGGCAAAAAAATGCGTCATACTCGTGTTGCCGGCAACGGCCATGAGATAGACGCGGCTTCGATCCATTCCGGCTTCTTCGCACATACGGCCGATTTCTGCGTTTACGGCATCAATGATCAGCCCGTTCAGCTGGTCCAGGCCGCCCGGCTTGTCCGCGTAATGGATGCGCTCGAGAATATCCGGGCCTATCTCCCACTGGGGGTTGTCGAACGCTTTCTGCAAAAGGCTTGTGCCGCCGGCAAGGTCCACGAGTTCCATTACCACCCGGGTCGTTCCGAGGTCCACTGCGATTGCCGCCGGCGGCTGCGGATCGGAAATGGGCAGGATGCCGACCAAATGCGTGCAGCCATCGTTTTTAATAAAAACGCAGCGGCACCTGTAATTCAGATGTTTCAGCGTTGCGGGCAGGTCTTTCAGGACCCCGTGATCGATCACGATGTGGTCGGTGCCGATGCTGAAGGACAGTTTCTTTTTCAGGCGATCCGCATCGGCAGTATTGTCTGTCAAAGCGGGCGGGGTCATCTCGATATCCGCAACCCATCCGGTATCACGATTCGTCATATGCGTTGTCACGGCGGATCAGGCGATGTTTACAAATAAAATTCCATGTCCCGGCCCACTGCAAAACAGTCGAGGGAGGAATTTTTACCGGCAATAAAATCCTTACAGCGTTCAACAATACCATCCACGTCCGAATCCGTTCTCTCCTGGTTCATATGAAAAATTCCAAGCCGGCCCACACCGGCATCAAGGGCCAGACGCAGCGCATCCGTATAGGACGAATGCCCCCACTCGATGCTCTTTGCGTATTCATCCGGCGTAAATTCACCGTCATGGAACAGAAGGTCCGCCCCCCTGCAAAACGCAACGTAGTCCCTGTAGGCCAGGCCGCCTTCATGAATAGTGCCCAGTTCGTTATCGGTCAGAAAAACAAATCGCTTGCCGTCCTCCTCGAAACTGTAGCCGCATCCGCCGTTTGGATGACTCAAGGCAATGGGCGTGATATTGACCGAACCGATGGAAAACGTGCCGGGGCACCCATTTTTGTACACTATTGACGCTTTCAGATCCGCGTAACGAACCGGGAAATGAGGGGGACGCATGAGTTTTGTCACGATCGTTTCAATATACTTGCCGGGAAACGGACACCGATGCATGTAAATCCGGGACGCCGCCTTGTGGAGCGGTTTGAAAAAAGGAAACCCCATCAGGTGATCCCAGTGGGAATGGGTGAAAATAAAGTTAAACACAGAACGGTTTTCATCAATGAGTTGATTTCCGAGACGGCGTATACCGGTTCCGGCATCCACGATAATCAGATCATCGCTTCGGGTGCGAATTTCAATGCACGTGGTGTCACCGCCGTATTTGTCGAACTCGCACCCGGATACAGGCGTTGATCCCCTTGATCCCCAGCATTTGATATACATGGGTTTCCTTTATAGTCTCGTGTTTATCCAGACCTGAATTGAGCGTTTAAAAAATCCCCTTCAGCTTTGTTAATGCAAAAACCATGCAAAAACTCTTTTTTTTAAAAAAATGGAATAATTTAGCAGGACGCCGGTACCTTTCCGCCTGTTCGTCAACACCGCCAAGACCCTGCCAGGGTAAACCAGACGCCCTCATAATCCCGCTGATGCTCAATTACGGCACCCAAGTGACGCAAATTGTCGACAATATGTCCCGCCTGGCTGCGGAACAACCCGGAAAGAACGAACCCTTTTTTCTGCCGGAAACCCGGATCGCCTATCAGATTTTTCATCACGTCATAGTGGATGTTTGCAACCACCAGATCCGCCTCAACGGCCATACAGCCCATCGCACACCCCTGTATCGCCAGAACCCGCCCTTCCAGCCGGTTAAGGCGGATATTATCCCGGGTGGTCTCCACGGCCAGGTGGTTGTTGTCCACCGCCAGCACCTGCCGGCTCCCCATGCGCGCCGCAACAAGGGACAAAAGACCGGTTCCGCATCCAATATCAATGGTCCGTGCAATATCGGCGCTTGAAAAAACGGCTTCCATGGCGTTGATGCAATCTCTCGTGGTGGCGTGGGTGCCGGATCCGAAAACAACGCCTGGATCCAGCAGGATTCGAGAGTGGTTCGTTTTTTCACCCGCAGCCAACCACGGCGGCAGAACATGAAAGCCGCCGGCGGTAAACGCCGCTACACCGCCGCCGGTCCATTCCTCGTAGGTCATGCAAAACCGGTCCTGCAATAAAAGGCGGCCGCCGCTGGCAGCAATAAGCATTTCAACGCGCGCATCTGCAGGACCGGAAAAAAAAAGAAATGAACAGTCCTCCTCCTGCCAGTTGCCGATAAACGCCGCCCCCAACTGCGCCCTGTCGGTGGTCACGTTACCTTTTATATAATAAATGTATAAATTATCATACTGCATTATTGACCGCGGAATTGCTATTTAGCGACTTTTTACGAGGCTGTCACTATTTATCATGCATGAATTTTTCAAAAGCGTCAAACGCCGCTTTTACAACAGGACTGTCGTCCGGCATCTCGATCATGGGGCGGCCTTCAAAGTCGTATTCATACACCATCTCGTTTTCAGGAACAGAGCCGATGTATTCGATACCGGCCCGGCTTATCATTTCAAGCACCTTTTCCGACGGCTCCGCCTTGGCCTGGTTGATGATGAGACAGCTTCGTTCCACGCCGATGTTGAGGCTCCCGGCAAGTTCGTGTATCCGTATCGCCGCCTGCAGCCCCCGTCGGGACGCGTCTGTAACAATCAGCAGGACATCGATGTTTTTGGTGGTCAGCCGGCTGATATGCTCCATGCCCGCTTCATTGTCCATAACGATATACGGATAGTTTTCGCTGAGGCGTTCGAGGAAATTGGAAAGGAGGGTGTTGGCCGCACAATAACACCCGGCGCCTTCGGGCTGCCCCATGACAACCATGTCGAAATCGCCGGATTCGATAACGGCCTGCTCCAGGCGCATGGACATAAACACATCCTTGGTCATGCCGGCAGGCACCTCTCCCTTCTTCATCTCTTCGCGGGCAATGCCAAGGGTATCGGTGACTTCAAGTCCCAGCACCTCGTTCAAGTTGACGTTTGAATCCGCATCAACAGCAAGAACGGGCATTTTATTGTTTTTCAGCAGGTACTTGATCAAAAATCCGGCGGTGGTGGTTTTTCCCGTTCCGCCTTTTCCGGCAAGGGCGATTGACATTGGCATAATGGATTCTGTTTCCTTTATATTTAAGTGAGTTGTATCAATAATGACAGTCTCGTAAAAAGTCGCTTTTGGACGGCAAAGTAAAAAGTTCAAGATCAAGGCTTGCGAAATTTCGAAGAATACAGCGTACTTAGCGTACGTGAAATTCTGAGAAATTTCGCA
>PUOB01000369.1 GCA_003551985.1 Desulfobacteraceae bacterium
TCCCACGCGCCCTTTTGGCATACCGGGAGCAGTACCAGCGTAAAGTATTATCATATCATTGGGGCCGCGATGATCGCGGTTCTGTTCGGACTGTATCAATACGGAATGCCGGCCCTGGCCGTGATCGCCCTGTCCGTCGGCAGCGCCATGATCTGGGAATCTATCTTTAACTACCTCGCAAAACGTCCCAACACCATTTATGACGGAAACGCCGCCCTGATAGGGCTTCTGTTCGCCATGCTGCTGCCTGCGGTAACGCCCTGGTGGGTGGTTATAACGGGAACATTCGTGGCGGTCATCATTGGCAAGCAAATATACGGTGGCCTCGGGGCCAATCCATTCAACCCGGTGATCGTTGCGTATGCCATGCTGCTGATCTCCTGGCCGGTCCACCTTGACTACAATGCCGCCCTGGTTGACTACGTTTTTCCATTCGAATCCTTCTATCCCATGGCGGCGGCCAAGTTTCAGGGTGCCGCTGGGGTTGAGAATTTCACCATCACGGGTTTGCTCCTGGGCCAGCAGGTCGGCGGCATCGGCACGGGATTCGGCATCGGGTTGATTATCGGCGGCATTTATCTGATCGCAAGAGGATTTATCCGGTGGGAAATCACGGTTGCTTTTCTGGCGGGCATTTTTGTCACCGCCTACCTGTTCAACCTCAGCAACCCGGAACTTTACGCCAGCCCCGGTTTTCACCTGTTCAGTGGCATGTCCCTGATCGGCGCCATATTCCTGGCAACGGAAGATTCATCATCACCCGTTAATTTTGTTCCGATGCTTATCTACGGCGCCCTTGGCGGCTTCCTCACCGTGATGATCAGAAATATGGGGGTTCATGTTGACGGGGTGATTTTTGCGGTACTGATCATAAGCCTGGTCAATCCGATAGTCGATAAAATACGGCCCAAAGCCAAGAGAAGGGTTATGAACTATGCGTGAAATGATTAGAATGGTTGCCACTTTGACAATTCTGGCTGCGGTTGCCGGCGGATTGCTCGCTACGGTAAAAACAACGACCGCGGAGCGAATTGAGCAGGCGGTGCTTGAGTATGTTCAAGGGCCCGCTGTCATGTCAATCATGGAGAATGTCACCAATGATCCCCTGGAAGATCGGTTCGCCATTGAAATTGACGCGGAAGAAAGGGATTTCTTTGTCGGCATGGTGGACGGCGTACCAAAACTGGTCGCTTTTGAAGGGAAGGCGTCCGGTTACGGCGGCGACCTTGGGGTGATGGTTGGGATCAATGTCGAGACCGGCGAGATCGTGGGCATCGGCCTTACGACCCACGCGGAAACACCGGGGGTCGGTTCCCGCGCGGAAACGGACATCCGTTTTTTGCAATCTTTTGTCGGGCTGCCGGTCGTGGCCGCGGACAAGATCCGAATAGGGGAAGATGACGGTGAGATCGCCAACATCGGCGGCGCCACGGTCACCGCCCGCGCCGTCTGCACGGCGGTTCGCCGGGTCGGCAATATGTATGAGAATTATGAGTCCGAAATTAAAACGAAGGTCGCGGACTTTTCCGGATAGGAGTTAACAGATCATGGCTAAGACGATTGCACAGGAATTTAAAAAAGGCTTGTGGGATGAAATCCCCCCCTTTCGGCTGGTGCTCGGGTTGTGCCCGGTTCTCGCAGTCACGACGACTGCGGAAAACGGCGTGGGGATGGGGCTGGCCACTACATTCGTGCTGGTATGCTCAAACATGCTGGTATCGCTCCTTCGCAACAACATTCCGCCCCGGGTCAGGGTTCCCTGCTTTATCATTATTATCGCCACCTTTGTCATCCTGGTGGAACTCTTGATGCAGGCTTTCGCATACGGGCTTTTCCTTGAACTCGGAATATTTATTCCCCTGATTGTTGTGAATTGCCTGGTTTTGGGGCGTTCGGAAGCCTTTGCATCCAAAAACAAATTTTTACCATCGCTTGCCGACGGTCTCGGCATGGGGATCGGTTTTACGATATCCCTGGGTATTCTCGGTGCGGTTCGGGAGTCCCTGGGTACCGGAATGATCTCTGGGATTCAGGTTTTCGGGCCTTCTTTCGAGCCGTTCGAGTTCATGGTCCAGGCACCCGGCGCCTTTGTTGCACTCGGGCTTTTGTTATGCCTGATGAATATCCTTGGTAAAAAATAGATTGTTTGGCGAATTTGTTAAAATCAATTCATTTGTTGCCGCAGCGGTAATTTCAATGGCCGCGAATAAAGCAGGAGACGAGCAATGGGCGACTTCACAGTAGTGATCATAAGCAGCATATTTATCAACAATATCATCCTGGCCCAGTATCTGGGGGCATGCCCGTTTGTGGGGACTTCCAAAAAAATGGAAACCGCCACCGGCATGGCCGGCGCCGTCATTTTTGTACTGACGCTGGCCGGAGTCATCACCTGGATCATCAACACCTATTTCCTTGTTGCACTCGAAATCGAGTTTTTACGGACGATCGCGTTTATTATGGTGATTGCCTCGCTGGTTCAGTTTGTGGAGATGTTTCTCAAAAAAAGCATTCCTTCGCTTTACGCCGGTCTTGGTATTTTTCTGCCGTTGATAACAACCAATTGTGCGGTTATGGGGGTTTGCCTCCTCAACGTGCAGGATGAGCTGTCATTTATCATGGCCCTTGTTACATCCATTGCCTATGCGCTAGGGTTCGGGCTTGCGCTGATTCTCTTTGCGGGAGTGCGCGAGCGCGTCAACCTGGGCCGGACGCCCGGGCCGCTCAAAGACACTTCCATCGGTCTTGTCACCGCCGGTATGCTGGCAATGGCCTTTATCGGGTTTCAGGGAATGGTTTAACCGGCTGTCAAGTGTTTTTCCGGCCATGGGTTTGAATTTGTGTCATTTTCGCTGAACACACGCAATAACTTACGGAAAATTTTTTATATAAGGGGTTAGACGTGCTTGCATCGATTCTGTTTACACTCGGACTGGGGGGGGCTTGCGGTGCTGTCTTGAGTGTCGCGTCAAAAGTTTTTTATGTATACGAGGACCCGCGTATTGCTGAAGTGGAAAATCTTACAGCCGGTGCGAATTGCGGCGGCTGCGGATATCCCGGGTGCTCCGGGGCGGCTGAAGCCGTTGTTGCCGGAAAAGCGCCGCCCTCGGTTTGCATTCTTGTCGGTCCTGAAAATGTGGCCGCCATTGCCGAGATCGTCGGCGGCGAGGCCGGGACCGCCGAAGCCCGGAAGGCTTTCAACGATTGCCTTGGCGGCGACCGGGCAACCGACCGTTTTATTTACCAAGGGGTCAATACGTGCAATGCGCTTGCATCCCTGTACGGCGGGAAAAGGGACTGCATGATCGGCTGCCTGGGGTACGGGGACTGTATCCGGGCCTGTCAGTTCAACGCGATTGATATGGCCCCGGAAGGGTATCCGGTCGTGGATCTTGAACGGTGCGTCGGATGCGGCGCCTGTGAGGCGGTCTGCCCCAAGACCATTATTGATGTGAGTCCCATGTCGGGCCGCCTGATGCACCTGAATACCGATGAGGACCCGCTTGCCCCCTGCCAGCAGACCTGTCCCGCGGAAATCGACATTCCCCGTTATATCGACCACATCCGAAAGGGAGAATACGAGGACGCCGTGAATACGATTCGGGAGCGAAACCCGCTTCTGTTGACCTGCGGACGGGTTTGCCCGCATCCGTGCGAAGAAATGTGCCGCCGCGCCATTGAAGACGACCCCGTCTCCATCAACCAGTTAAAGCGCTTCGTTGCCGATATTGAAATGAACGCCGGCAAGCGTTACCCCATACCCTGCAATCCGGATACCGGCAAAAGCGTTGCCATTATCGGCGGCGGGCCGGCCGGTCTCACAGCGGCCTATTTTCTTCGCCGTATGGGACATCATCCCACCATATTCGAGGCAATGCCGGGCCTCGGCGGGATGCTTCGCTACGGCATTCCCGAATACCGGCTTCCCAAGAAGGTGTTGGATTGGGAGATTGACGGTATTTTGAACCTGGGCATCGATTACCGCGTCAATGCCGAAATGGGGTTTGATTTCGACCTGGCGTCCCTGATCGGCGGCGGATTCGACGCTGTTTTTTTCGGGGTAGGCGCCTGGAACGACTATAATCTCGGCATTCCCGGGGAAGACCTTGAAGGATGCTTCACCGGGATCAAGTTTCTTGCGCAGGTGGGGAAAAACGAAATCCCCGATATCGGCAACCGGGCCGCGGTTATCGGCGGGGGCAACACCGCCATAGATTGTGCCCGAACACTGGTTCGCATGGGTCTTGAAAAGGTTTATCTGGTCTACCGCCGAACCCGCAAGGAGATGCCCGCCAACGAGGTTGAAATTGTGGCCGCCGGCCACGAGGGGATCGAGTTTATTTTTCTTGCCGCCCCCAACAAGGTTCTGGAGGATGAAAACGGGCGGGTCAAGGGGCTCGAGTACCTCAAGATGGAGCTTGGGGAGCCGGATGCCAGCGGCAGACGACGGCCCGTGCCCGTTGAAGGCTCCGAGACCGTTTTGGACATCGACACGATTGTTACCGCGATCGGACAGAATCCGGATCTTTCCTTTAAAAAAGAAGGCACGCGCCTGGATGAACTCAAAATCACCCGCTGGAACACTTTTGATGTGAATCCGGAAACCTGCCAGACCAATATTCCTTATATTTTTGCGGCCGGCGATTCCCAGACCGGGCCGGCCACCGTGGTGGAGGCCATTGGCGGCGCCCGCCTGGCAGCCCGTTCAATGGATCAATTCCTGCGCGGCAAGCCCGTGGTGGGAGAGCCCAAGGCGCTTTTGGGCCAAAAAAAGATTGAAGAATCCCTTTTTGACAAGGTTGAGGGGGTTCAAAAAACCAAACGGGTTGAAATGCCCGAGCTGCCTGTGAAAGAAAGAATTACCAACTATGACGAAGTTGATCTGGTCATCAGCGAACCGGATGCACTGCGCGAAGCCAACCGCTGCCTTAATTGCTGCAGGCTGTGCTATGATCCGGATACGATTAAGTTGAATTAAGGTGAATTAAGTTGTAGGTTGTAAGTTGTGATAGTCTCGTAAAAAGTCGGTTACAACCTACAACCTACAACCTACAACTTACAACCGCCCCCCCTACCTTCCTCCTGTATGTCAAGACCCCTCATTTTTGAGTGTTTTTTTTAAGAATGCCGTATTTAAGACCATTTCCATAGATTTATCAATACTCCCTTCCGCAGATTAAAATACAGTCTATTACGTATATCCATGGCCGGTTTGTTCGTTTAATAATCAAACTAAACCGGCAAATACTATGGTTTTCCATTGCCGGGATATCAATGGGCTGTTTTTTTTCGATCACTTTCCATCTTCCAGGGAGGCGAACATGTTTAACGATCCGTTTCAGACCCCGACCGGAACGACAAAACCCAATCACCTTGAAGCCCGCCAGGAAAAGGATGCTCAATCCACCAGCGAACGACCCGCATCCCGGGTTGAAGCAGTTGCAACGCAGAAGCGTAAAAAACAATATGATCCGGTTCAGCAATACATGGCCGACATAAGAAAGCATCGACTGGTTACCCGGGAAGAGGAGAGGGCCCTTGCCAGAAGGATTCAGTTGTATGACGATACGGCGGCATTTCATGAGCTGGTGAATGCAAATCTTCGGCTGGTCGTTAAAATCGCTCTGAAATTTCAAAGGTTCTGGAGCCGTAATCTGCTTGACCTGATCCAGGAAGGAAACGTCGGACTCATCCATGCAGTCCGAAAATATGATCCCGATCGGAATGTGAAGTTTTCTTATTATGCGTCTTTTTGGATAAAGGCGTATATAATGAAATATATACAGGACAACTGGCGGATGGTGAAGGTGGTTACCACCGAGGGCCAGAGAAAACTGTTTTACAAGCTGAAGCAGGAAAGAAGAAAGCTGAGCAATGAAGGTATCGAACCCAGTATGACAACGCTTTCCGAAAAGTGCGGGGTTAAGGAGCAGGAAATCATTGAGATGGACCAACGGCTCCAGAATTGGGACGTCTCGCTTGATGCCCCGGTCCGCGAGGATTCCGACACCGACCGGATCGATATGCTCAGCATGGATGAACCGTCCCTTGAAGAACAGTATTCCGATAAGGAATCGGACGGGCTTATCAGGAGCAAACTTGGTGAGTTTCGGAAAACCATATGCAAAAGGGAGCGGGAGATCCTCGATTATCGGATCTACTCGGAAAATCCAATGACCCTGCAGTCTCTCGGAGACCGGTTGAGCCTCTCCCGGGAAAGGGTGCGGCAGCTTGAAAAACACATCATTGGCGAGTTAAGGCAGTTTCTGGTCACCCAGATCCATGATTTTGATGCACTTTCGGAAAGGCCAAGGCTCCCGGTATAAACGCTCCTGTTTTGCATATTCAGCAGGGGAAAGGCGCCATGCTTTCCCCTGCTTTTGTTTGTGTCCACCCAGAACCCATTTATATCGTTCCCGCCTGCCGGTATTTATCTCTCTTTCCAGGCTGCCCGGACGCATCATTTTACCTGCAAAATCGCGCAAGCCTTGATCTCGGTCTTTTTACAAAGTCGTCTGATCGCGACTTTTTACGAGTTCATCAATCGTGTTTTGCGATACAAAGCCTTCCAATTTTTTCGGAAATAATATATAGTATTTAGTGTCCGAATGAAAATCAGATATATCGGCTTTATTCGTTAAACCCGTTTTTGAGGGCTGGTATAGGTGAAAAATACAAAAAAAGTAATTATTGCCGAGGATCACCAGTTGTTCCGGGAAGGCCTGAAATCCATGCTAATGGTACGGGAAGACCTGGAAGTGATAGCGGAAGCCCCGGATGGTTTGGCTGCCATAGAAGCGGTCAAAGCCCATGGGCCTGACCTGCTGCTGCTCGACCTGTCCATGCCGCGTTTGAGCGGCGTAAGCGTGGTTAAGGAGGTCAA
>PUOB01000371.1 GCA_003551985.1 Desulfobacteraceae bacterium
AATGCGCTCAAATTATATGTCCTCCAAACGAACGGGTATTTCTCTAAAGTATTATCTTGAAACGTTTTACGAGTCCATCACCCATTGATAGTCTCGTAAAAAGTCGCCACCCATTGGGCCCTTAAAACGGTTTTCGTCTGCCGGGTCACCTTGAACCGTTCATCCATCCGCATACCAGCGATCCAGATCACCTTATCCCGGCTTGTGACAAGGGGGATCCGCTTTCTTTGATCCGCCGGCACCTTGTTGTTGATAAAAAAATTCTTCAGCTTCTGGGTCCGGGCCATGCCAAGCGGCATAAAACGATCGCCGGGGCGAACGCTGCGTATATAAAGCGGAAATTCCAGCCTGTCCCAGTCAAAAACCGCCGACTCGCCGGACGGAAAACCATCCATATCCTCTACCGGAATCCGGGTCAAGAAAATACGCGCGCCGGATTCCGGTATATCGACCACTCCCGCGGCTGCCCGTGTTTCATCGACCCCGTATTCGAACGCCCGTGATGCCGATCGGCCGTCAACCGGGCCCAGCGCCCGCAAAGGCTGATCCGCCGCCTTGACAATCAGCGACCCGCCCCTGCGGGTGACCCGGATGCGATCCGGCAGATCGAGCCGTCCGGAGGGATCTGGTTTGTCCATAAGCGACAGGACGGCGTCAATATGCCCGAAACCGATACGCCGAAGGTTTCCCTTTACCGCATATACGGCCTTGCGGGCGATCCGCCGCCGCACCGCAAGCGGCTGCGCGGTAATTTTTGCAATATCCAAAACCAGCCGCCCCTCGCTGCAATAATTTGCCGCCGCATCGAAAACAGGCGCGATCAAAGCCTCGATCCAACGGTCCTCGGCGCCGGCTATCCGGCCCAGCCGATGCAGCGTTTCAACGACGCGGGGGTTGTAATGTTCAAGTGCGGGAATCAGGCGATGGCGAACATGGTTGCGCTGAAATCGGGTATTGTCATTGGTCTTGTCATGGACGAAGGTGATTTTTTCCGCTTCCAGGAACAACCGCAGTTCTTCCCTGCGGCAGTGAATCAGCGGGCGTACAATGCGTCCCCGCACCGGGGCGATACCCGCCATGCCGGTCGGCCCGCTACCGCGCAACAGGTTCATAAGGATCAGTTCCGCATCATCGTCTGCATGATGCCCGACCGCTATCCGCCCATATCCGTGACGATTTGCCGTTTCGTCAAAAAACGCGTACCGGGCGTCCCTTCCCGCTTCCTCAAGGCTGCCGCCGGTTGCTTTCCGTATTGCAAAAAGATCAATACACTTCACATAATAAGGCACTCCCCGGCTTTTTGCAAGGGCTTCGACAAAAGCGGCATCCCGGTCGGCGGCGTTGCCCCGAAGACCGTGATTGACATGGGCGATGCCGATTTGACAGCCTTTTTCCCGGCAGACCGACCCAAGGAGGTGGAGCAGCGCCACCGAGTCGGATCCGCCCGAAACCCCGATCAAAACACGGGCGCCCGCCGCCAGCATCAGGTGCTCGTCGATCGTCTGCCTGACCTTCCGGAGCAAAATGGTTTTATGGGATGTTTTATGGCTCAACGGCGATTTGAACTCAATTTTGACGGCTTCGTAAAAAGCCCATTGATGCGCTTCCTTCGTCAGCACATCCTATGACCCTGCTCCTGCCACGCCAGCACCAGATGCTCGTTGTCGTTGTCGTAATCGTACTCGGTTTTTTCAAACGCTTGATCTTGGCCTTTTTACAAAGTCGTCTGGCTGCGACTTTTTACGAGACTATCAATTTTAACCGGACGGTATTTTCTCGGGCGAAAGATTTTTCGCCCCTACCCGCAAACGCAAATTTTGTTGTATATATTATAACCACTTAAAATGCAAATACAATACACAACGGATTGACACAACCGTTTCATTTGGATTATACAGGCGCAATATGAACGAAACAGCCGAAGCTGTCATCCCCCATGAAACCAAAAAACCAAGGATTCACCCATGATAAAAATCAACGAACATTTTTTGAAGCTTCAGACATCGTACCTTTTTTCCAATATTGCCCAGAAAATCAATGATTTTGAAAAACAACACCCGGATATGGAAATCATTCGCCTGGGCATCGGCGATGCTACCCGGGCCCTGCCGCCGGCATGCCTCGCCGCTTTTCACAAGGCCGTCGATGAAATGGGCGACGACGCCTCTTTCCGGGGGTATGGCCCTGAGCAGGGCTACCCCTTTCTGCGCGAAAAAATCGCCGAAAACGACTTCAGGGCAAGGGGTGCGGAGGTAAACGCGGACGAAATCTTCGTCAGCGACGGCGCCAAGTGCGATACCGGCAACTTCCAGGAGATCCTGGCCGGCGACATCAAAATCGCCGTTCCGGACCCGGTGTACCCGGTTTACGTGGACACCAACGTCATGGCCGGACGAACAGGGCCTTTCAGGGACGGGCGCTTTGAAAACATCGTCTACCTGGAAAGCACCGAAAAGACCGACTATATCCCGGAACTACCGGAGGAACCGGTCGATCTGGTCTATTTGTGCTTTCCCAACAACCCGACCGGCGCCACCATCTCCCGGGAGGCCCTGGGTCGGTGGGTCGACTGGGCGAGGCAGAACAAGGCGCTGATTTTATTCGACGCCGCCTACGAGGCGTTTATCCGGGACGATGCCATGGTAAAATCCATCTATGAAATTCCCGGGGCCCGCGAGGTGGCCGTCGAGTTCCGCAGTTTTTCCAAGACCGCCGGTTTTACGGGAACCCGGTGTGCGTTTACCGTCGTGCCCAAGGAATGCACCGCCTATGATGCCGCGGGCGGCGCCCACAGCCTGCACAGCCTCTGGAACCGCCGTCACAGCACCAAGTTCAACGGCGTCTCCTACCCGGTGCAGCGGGCCGCGGAAGCGGTCTACAGCGATGCGGGGAAATCCCAAACCCGGGAAATTATTGACGACTATATGGCAAACGCCGAAATGATCCGGCAGGAAATGGACAAAATGGGCTATGACTGCGTCGGCGGCCGGCATTCGCCGTATATATGGATCGACGCCAAGGCCGATTCATGGCAGTTTTTCGACATGCTGCTCAACAAGGCCGGCGTGGTATGCACGCCGGGGGCCGGTTTCGGTCCATGCGGCGCCCGCCATATCCGGCTGAGCGCCTTTAACCGCTTTGAAAACGTGGATATCGCCATGAAGCGCATCCGCGAGGCGATGAAATAATTTATAACGGAATGCGGCCCCTATAAAACGACCTTGTTGATCTGCGAGCAAAGCCCGGGTTCGGAGCGCATCGGGGCGCCGTCCAGGCCGATGGCGGGGACGGCGCCCATCAGGGAATTGGTCAGGATAACGGCATCAAAGCCGGGCAGGTCGTCCGGCATAATCCGTTTTCTCGTAATGCCGTAGCCGTTTTCACGAAGATATTCAGCCGCCTGCGCCGCCATGATACCGGACAGTACGTGGGCGGATGCCGGCAGAATCGCTTCCCTGCCCGAAATACAGATCATGTTGGCGGTATTGGTCTCGGACACGGAGCCGTCCGGATTCAGGATTACGGCCTCGTCCGCCCCTTCCCGGCGCGCCCATTTTCCGGCCAGGTAATAATAAAGGTAGTTGAGGGTTTTGTGATTCGCCAGGGGCGTTTCCCGGGGCCGGGGATATACGGCCAGGTCAAGCCCCATCTTCTGGAGCACATCGAGCCGGTGGCGGGAAGGGGCGGCGGTTACGACCATGTTTGCCGAAAACGGTCCGCTTTCACCGTCCTCGATGCAGGCGGCGGTTATTTTTACCGTTGAGAGCGTATTTTCAAGCCGGTTTTCCGAGATCACCTGCCGGATAATCTCAGACCATGTCACATCCGGGGGGGTTGTTTCGAACAGGGCCTCCCATGCCCTGTTGAAGCGGGCGACATGCGCATCCACGTAAGCGGGTTCGCCATGGCTTGCCCGTATCGTCTCGAAAAACCCGTACCCGTACATAACCCCCTTGTCGGTTGCATGAAACCGGACATCAGTCGTGGGGACGATGGCGCCGTTAAACCATGCCACAGGTTGGGCCATGGATTGGGTGGTCTCCGGCCCGCCGCCGTTTTGTTTTTCAAAAAGCCCCATTATGGTGCCTCCTTTATGAAGCGTTTCTTCGTATTCGTCCGCCGGGTCCGAGTCAAATACCACCCCGCCGCCCACGGAAAAACAAATGCGCCCGCCCGTAATGGTTGCGGTCCGTATGGCGATGGACAGGTCCATGGTTTCGTGAAAGCTGATGTACCCGATGGATCCGGTGTAAATGTGCCGCCTGCAGGGTTCCATCTCGTCGATGATCTCCATGGCCCGGATCCGCGGGCAGCCCGTTATGGACCCGCCCGGGAAAGCCGCCCGGATCAAATCCACGCTGTCTTTTTCGGCCACCAGCGCGCCTTTGACGATGGAGACGAGGTGAAAAACATTTTTATAGGGCTCCAGGCGGCGGTGTTCGGCCACCCGGACGCTCCCGGCCTGGCAGACCCGCCCCAGGTCGTTTCGCACCAGATCGACGATCATGGACAATTCCGCATCGTCTTTTGCGCTGTTTAACAATTCGCGGGCATTGTCGCGGTCCTGTGTTCCGGTTTTGCCCCGCGGCCGGGTCCCCTTGATCGGGCGGGATTCGACGTGCCGCCCGGACTGCCTGAGAAACCGCTCCGGGGAGGTGGACACGATCCGGTGGTCCCCCGCGTTGACATACGCATAAAACGGCGCCGGGGCTTTTTCAAAGAGGGTCTTGAACATGGCAAAGGCGCAGCCGTGAAACGCGCCCTCAAAACGCTGGGAGAGGTTTACCTGGTAGATGTGCCCGGAAATGATATAGTCCCTTATTTTTTCAACACCCGTCATGTAGGTTTTTCGCGAAAAAGAAGAGGAAAACCCCTTGTGATCCGTTGAAAAACCAACAAATTCAGACATCTGGCTGTCTATCCGGTCGAAAAAAGCCCTGCGGTCGTCATGGTAAGAGTCGCTTTCCCCTTTTTTCCGAACAGGTATATGAAGCTGCCGGCCGCCGGTTATCCTGTCTTCGACAAGTATGGCGGACGGCGCATACATGCACAGGTGGGGGAGGCCCAAATCGTCGACGGTGGTTCGGGGCAGCGTTTCAATTAAATCCTTGAGGTCGTATGCCAGGTATCCGAAAAGGCCCGCAGCGATGGGTGCAGCCAGGTTTTTCGGCATCGCCCGGCGTAAAAAATCGAGTTGCGCGCGGTATTGCCCGGCAATCTCCTGTAAAAGGTCGAGCGGGTCGGCAGTTACATCAACCGTCCGGTGCGGCAACACAATTTTGCTTCGGGCATCACGGCTGCGGATCGTCAACCACGGGTTTACCGCAAGGATATTATACCGGGCGCTGTCGCTGTCGCCGCCGCTCATCAGGACAACGGTACCCGTGTCCCCCGAGAACTTCGCGGCAATATCCAGAAAAGATAACGCCGGGGGGAACGCTTCCGTATGAATCCGTTCGAGAACCCCTGTATCGCCTGAAAGGGAATCTATCCGCGACATGCGTCACCCCCGGTGCTTTCTTTTTCGGCGCCCCCCCTGCATTCGAAAACGCAGCCAAGGGGGCCGGTTTTGAGGAAGTTTTCCACCAGCCCGAAGCCGGCGTCGGTCATGAAGCTTTCCGGGTGAAACTGCACGCCATAGAGATTCAGGGCCGGCTGCCAAAGGCCCATGGCAACACCGTCTTCGGACCGGGCGTTGACCGTCAGGTCCCGGCCTTTCGCATCGACCACGAGGGAATGGTAACGCGCGGCGGTAAAGGGATTGGGAAGTCCGGAAAAAAGCCCCGTATCGTCGTGGTAAATCCGGCTGGTTTTGCCGTGAACGGGCACCGGCGCTTTCACGGTTTTCCCGCCAAACGCCTCGTTTATGCTCTGCATGCCCAGGCATACCCCCAAAAGCGGGATCCGGCCCGCCGCCCGGCCTGCCAGCGCGACGGATATCCCCGCATTGGCGGGGTTCCCCGGCCCCGGACTCACGAGGATATAGTCGGGGGATGCATTCAAAACCCCGGATACGGATATCTTGTCCGCCCGGTATACGCAGATCTCCAAGTCGTATTGCATGAACATCTGCACGAGGTTATGGGTAAAGGAGTCATAATTGTCTATGACAATGAGCCTGCAATGCATCGGGGTCTTTCCTCCAAACCGGATCTTCGAACCTAAAAAAAACGCCACCCATAGAGTCTGGGTGGCGCAATGGCCTGTCAGAAGCGGCCTCGATGCCGCTTCTACATAACTCTTTTACCCGTGCCGGGTTTTTGGCCTGACAGCCGGCCGGGCACGAACCATTACAACTTGTATTTCACAGATAAATAACAAAGAGTGGCCGGGCGGTGCAAGCAAAAAGACAACTGTTCTTGACAGGGGTTTAAATTTCAAATATAAAGCGCAGGTTGCTTTTGCGGCGTTGTCTTATTTCCGGTGCCGAAAAAAATCCGGAATCCAGGCTTTAACAACCGTTGAAGACGGTAGGGGCGAATGATTATTCGCCCGCCGTAAGGGCGAATGATTATTCGCCCCTACAAACCCGGAGTGAACCGAAACGCACAACCCGAATTTTTACGAGCGCACCTTTTTTGATGGACTCGTAAAAAGTTGACACACTCGTAAAAAGTCGATTTTCAGATGGTGCCGTAAAAAGTTCAAGATCAAGGCTTGCGCGATTTCGAAGAATGCAGCGTACTTAGCCGTACGTGAAATTCTGAGGAATCGCGCATAACGCAGATATTGGACTTTTTACGGTGCCATCAAAGGTTGCTTATTATGTTTCTTCCTGATATTGAGTGCCGAATGAAATCATTGCAATGCAACCCATTGCCGGTTATCATGATTTTATTTCAGCTGTAAGGACATTTTGCTTTGACAACGAATTCCG
>PUOB01000105.1 GCA_003551985.1 Desulfobacteraceae bacterium
ATGAAATCAGGCAGCAAGGTTTTATCCGAAAGCCAGTCGGCCATGGGAAACGTAAACGGCTGTTTTCGCCTGAACGCGGAACACGGATCAAGGATGTTGTGTTTAAGGTAGGTATAGCTGCAGATAAACTTTTCCCGGTTCATCGAAAGGTTGGTTTTCATCGATACGGGGAGGCCGGCCGCAAATTCCGCCAGACGAAAATCCAACAGGGGCGTCCGCGTTTCAAGGGAGTGGCGCATCGAAAGCTTGTCCAGGCGCAACACGACGTAATCGGGCAGCCGGAACCTGGCTTCATAGGCGATGGCTGCGTTTACCGGGTGCTCGCTACCGGAGAGAGACGGCCGTGCATCCGCTTCAAAAAGGGGGGCGTCCGGCGTAAACCCCAGCATCCGGTCAAGTTCGCCGGGTGAAAACAAGGCCTCGGATTGGATGTAGCGGCTTCCCGGATCATCATTGCCGGCACTGCCGGCGAGCAGGCCCGGCAGCTCCGGGAAAAAATTGAGCAGCCGTTGCCGCTGCCCGGGCGTGAAGTCGTAAAATCCAGCGGCCGCCGCTTCAATCATGAACTTTCGGTAGCCCCCGAAAATTTCATCCGCCCCCTCCCCTGTCAGAACGGCCTTGACGTCGCCGGCCGCAATCTTGCAAAGCCTGTGGGTGGGCAGTATGGTGCCAAGAGAAATCGGCTCCTCCAGCGAGCGGACGACTTCCGGCAGCGCCATCAACATCTCCCGACCACAGGTGGCATGGGTCAGCCTGGAATGGGCGAACCGATGACCCATGGTGTTTATCAACTGCCTGACGTAAGGAAGCTCGTCGTATCTTTCCTCCGAAAAGGATATGGTATACAACCTGAGGTCGGGCTGGGCCTCTGCCGCAACCGATGATACAGCGGACGAGTCGATGCCCCCGCTGATGAAACTGCCAAGCTCGACATCGGACCGAAGGCGTATCCGCACGGCATCGCGAAACAATTCATGAAACCGGTCGGCGGCATCCGGCAGCCGCATGGGTGCATCATTTTCCTCGTCCGGGCGATAATTCCAGTAGCGATGGACATCAAACGCCCCGGTTTCAAGGTCAAAAACAAGAAACGATCCCGGGGGCACCCGGTGGATGCCTTCAAAAAGGGTTTCGCTGCCGGGCACATAACGATACGTGAAATAGGTGTGAAGCTTGGCCCGGTTGACGGCCGGTTTCATATCCAGGGCCCCGAACAGGGCTTTTATTTCAGAGGCAAAGGCAAAGCCGTCTCCCCTTCGGGCATAATACAAAGGCTTGATGCCGAAGCGGTCCCGGAACAAAAAAAGCCTTTTCAATCCCGGATCATATATTGCCCCGGCGTACATGCCGTTTAAATCGTCCAGAAAGGCGGCACCCTTTTTTCTGTACAAATGCAGGGCCACCTCGATATCGCCCCGGGATATGAAGTCGCAGTCCGACACCATGGGCCGCAGCTCCAGGTAATTGTACACCTGACCATTGCATGCGATGGTAACGCCGTCCGCCCTGCTGGTTATCGGCTGCATTCCGGTAACAAGGTCCAGAATGGCGAGCCTGACAAGACCCATGCCGAGGTGCACGGCGCCGCCAGGCGCGCCATGGTTAAAGACCGACTCTTTTTGTCCGTCCGGCCCCCTGTGCGACTGGCACGCGCCCATTTGAATCAACCTGCCGCGCAATTCGGCTACATCCATCGACCTCGAAACGATTCCGTATATGCCGCACATGCATTGCCATCCTTGAAGCCGTCATCCGTGACTATGGCGATTTTTCCCCGGGGGCGGCAGCCTTTGTCCCGGCCCGCTTGAATGAAATGGAACCTGTCTTTTTGACAATACAGGCTATACTCTTTATAATATGATAAAAATAAATTCTTAATCATAATCGCCGATGAAATCAACCGGAAACCATAAAAGCCTCCCGATTTCCAGGATGCGGGAGAAGCATCCCGGAAACGAACCCGGCGTTGAAAGAGCGCCCGCATCTGTTGAAGAAACCGAATATTCTGACGAAGATCCCGGCAGGAACGACCTTTTATGCCGGCAGTGCCTTCTGCCGATAACCAGCGAGTCCAGCGGCATTGCTGTCAACGGCGCCCACTGTCATACCTTTGCCAATCCCCATGGGATTGTATTTGAAATCGGCACCTTCAAAGTCGCACCCGGATGCGCCGCCGCCGGCCGGCCGTCAAGCGAATTTTCGTGGTTTCCGCCCCATTCATGGCAGGTGGCACTTTGCAGCGCATGCCTGACACACGTGGGTTGGCGGTTTCTTTCACCGGAGGGCGGTGTTTTTTTCGGACTGATTCTCGACCGCCTGATCAGGAGCGAGGCCTCTTAATCAAATTTTACCTTTTTTTATTGACATTGCTTTTTAAATTTTGTTATTAAGACAAATTTTACCCAAATAATCGACTTTCCGTGGCCCCGTGGCCGGCCTGACAACCATCCGGACAACCTTCCGGAAATAACTCTGGAAAAATGACAGTCACATAAAAAAACGGGGGGGGCGAATAATCCCGTGGTGAATCGGAAGACGTAGCCCGACTTTTTACGAAATCGTCAGTCTTGATCTTGACACACTCGTAAAAAGTCGCAAGATAACTTTTTTTACATTTACATTGAAGGCAGTTTGACCAATGGCATCATCCAACGAAATCATAAATGCCAGAAACATCGGCATCAGCGCGCATATCGATTCCGGCAAGACGACACTGACGGAACGCATTCTCTACCTGACAAAACGAATCCACCGTATCCACGAGGTTCGGGGTAAAGACGGCGTAGGCGCCACAATGGACTCCATGGAACTTGAGCGGGAGCGTGGCATTACCATTGCGTCGGCTGCGACCTATTGCACCTGGAAAAACCACGAAATCAATATAATCGACACGCCCGGCCACGTGGATTTCACCATTGAAGTCGAGCGTGCACTGCGGGTAATGGACGGCAGCGTACTGGTACTGTGCGCCGTTGGCGGCGTTCAGTCCCAGTCGATAACGGTGGACACCCAGATGAAACGCTACAACGTGCCCTGCATCGCTTTTATCAACAAATGCGACCGGAACGGCGCCGATCCCGAAAAAATCATGTCCCAGTTAAGAGAAAAGCTCGGACATAACCCTGTGGCGCTGCAGATACCCATCGGCCTCGAATCCGGACATGAAGGCGTTGTTGACCTTGTAAGCATGAAAGCCCTTTATTTTGAGAGCGAATTTGGCCAGGAGGTCAGGGAGGCGAAAATTCCCGACAATCTGCTCACCGAAGCGCAGGCGAAACGTGAAGCAATGCTGGATGCCGCCTCTGTTTTCTCCGATGAGTTGACCGAGGCGATCCTTGAAGACGGTCCAATCGATGAACAACTGGTTCGCGGCGCAATCCGGGAGGGGCTGCTGAAGCGTGCGTTGACGCCGGTGATGATGGGGTCCGCATACAAGAACAAAGGCATTCAGCCATTGCTGGACGCTTTTTGTTATTACCTGCCGTCTCCTTTTGACGTTGAAAACCATGCCCTCGATATCGAGGACAACGAAGCAAAGGTCACGCTCAGCCCGGACACGACCGCGCCGCTTGTCGCGCTTGCATTCAAGTTGGAAGACACCCCTTACGGCCAGCTGACCTATATCCGGGTTTACCAGGGCCAGATGGGAAAGTCTGACACCATGATCAACGTCCGTACCGGCAAAAAAATCAAGGTCGGCCGAATCGTCCGGATGCATGCCAATAAAATGGAGGACGTGGACGTCATTCCGGCGGGACATATCGGCGCCCTTTTCGGGATCGACTGCGCCTCGGGCGACACATTCGTGGCCCCGGGCATCAATGTTTCCATGGTTTCGATGTATATCCCCGACCCGGTCATATCCTTGTCGGTCAAACCCAAAGACCACAAATCCGAAACCAACATGTCCAAGGCCTTGAACCGCTTTGTCAGGGAAGACCCAACGTTCAACACGCATTACAATGAAGAGACCGGCGAAACGCTCATATCCGGGATGGGGGAACTGCACCTGGAAATCTACCTGGAACGGATGCGCCGTGAATACAACGTGGCCATCGAAACCGGCGAGCCGCTTGTCGCATACCGGGAAACCATCACCCAATCCGCCGCCTTCGATTACATCCATAAAAAACAGACCGGCGGGGCCGGTCAATTCGGAAGGGTGGCGGGAAATATGGAACCCGACCCGGATGTCTGGTTTGAATTTGAAAACAAGGTAACCGGCGGGAATGTCCCCACCCATTTCATACCGGCCTGTGAAAAGGGCTTTGCCGAGTGCATGAAAAAAGGGCCATGGATGAAATTCCCCGTTACCGGCATCCGGATCATATTAAAAGACGGCGCCTCCCATTCGGTCGACTCCTCCGAGATGGCGTTCCAGGCGGCGGCCCGCGGGGGCTTTCAGCAGGCATATCGTAAAGCCGCCCCCGTATTGCTGGAGCCCGTCATGAAGGTTGTCGTGGAAACGCCCGGTGAATATTTCGGCAATGTCATGGCATCCCTTAACCAGCGCCGGGGAATGATCATGGGCTCCCACGACGAGGGTGTGACATCCTCGATCGAGGCCCACGTTCCCCTTGCGGAAATGTTCGGATATGCTACCGTGCTGCGCTCGATGACTCAAGGCAAGGCGCAGTTCACCATGGAATTTTCGGCATACAAGGAAGTCCCGAAGTCCATTGTTGCGGAAATTGAAAAAAAACAGGGGTGATTTCGGCTGCCGCCGTAGGGGCGAAAAATCTTTCGCAGCTGCGATTTACGACGCCATCAACAATGATGCACTCGTAAAAAGTCGGGTTCAGACGGCTTTGTAAAAAGTTCAAGATCAAGGCTTGCGAAATTTCGAAGAATGCAGTCACGCCAAGGCGTGATAAAATTCTGAGAAATTTCGCATAACGCAGATATTGGACTTTTTACGAAGCCGTCAACAATGATAATCCCTATAATTTCATAATCTGGAGTGCGCAAATGTTAACAAACATATTCAACCTGCCGGATCCCGGCCAAAGCGGTGCCGACGAGACCCTGGAAATGATAAAACCGGGCACTTTCGCAGCCATATTCGCAAGGGCCGGCGTCGGGAAAACCGCCTTAATGGTACAAACCGCCATAAACGGCATGCTTCGGGGCAAAAACGTGCTGCATATCTCCACACGGAACCCGGTTGACAAGGTGGACCTGTGGTACCGGGAAATGTTTCAGCGGCTGGACCAGGCGTACGGGGACATACAGATAAAAAAAAGACTGGACCCGCTTCTCCGGCACCGGTTCATAATGACCTTTGAAACGGAAACATTCAGCATCGCCAAGCTCAAAAAAAGGGTCGACGAACTTATTTCCCAGGATATTTTCACCCCGGCCCAGATCATGATCGATGATTTTTCCTTTGAAACGGTTTCAGACGAAGAAATCGCAGACCTTAAGGCCTTTGCCGAAAAAAACGGTTTGGTCTTCTGGTTTACCATACGGACACACCGGGATGAACCGCTCGGGGAGGGGGGAATCCCCACGCGCCTGGCCCCCATGACCCGGTGGTTCGACTTTATGGCCCGCCTCGAGCCGAATAATGACCGTATCTATATCCGGCAGGTCGTTCCGGACGAAACCGACGACAAAGGAAACGTCCTTTTTCTGGACCCCTCTTCGCTTTTGATAAAAGAAATGGCTTGAACGTGAAATGCCAGGCAGACCCGGAAACAAAACCGCCGTTGCCTTAAGCGGCGGTATCGATTCCCTTGTGAGCGCCTTTTTGCTGAAACAAAAGGGCGTTGACATCTTCGGCCTCCATTTTGTCACTGGGCACGAGTCCGGATCCGGCCGCATCGACCCGCAGCATCGAATTACGCATCTCGCCCGCCGCCTTGACATAAAAATCCATGCCATTGAGATCCATGAAAATTTTGAAAACCATGTGATAAACTATTTTATCAGCACTTACGCATCCGGTCGCACGCCGAATCCCTGCATGGTATGCAACAGGGAAATCAAGTTCGGGATCATGCTCGACTACGCCCACAGCCTTGGGGCCGACCGCCTTGCAACCGGTCATTATGCAAGGACACAGCATCTCGGGGGCGGCCGTTACGGTTTAAGAAAAGGCATTGATCCACAAAAAGACCAGAGCTACTTTCTGGCAATGCTGACCCCGGCACAACTGGCCTCGGCCTGCTTTATCCTTGGGGACAAAACCAAGGATGAAGTACGGCAAATCGCCAGAGAAAACGGCCTTGAACCCTTTTATAAAAATGAAAGCCAGGATATCTGCTTTATCCGGGACAGCGCCTGCCAGGATTTTTTACACTCAAGACTTGACAGGGGATATGAAAGCGGTGACATTGTTGATTCAGAAGGCAGGTTGATCGGCCGCCATAACGGGCTGTTTCGCTATACCATCGGCCAGCGCAGGGGGATCAACTGCCCTGCCCCGGAACCCTACTACGTACTGGATATCGATACAGACCAGAATCGACTGATCGTTGGATTCAGGGATGCGCTATATAAAAACCGGTGCCGTGTTTCCGGGGTCAACTGGATTATTCCGAAGCCGGGCGGGCCCCTGGACGTAGAAACCCGTATCCGCTACAGACACGAGGCGGTTGAATCCGTGCTCACGCCGGAAGGGAGCCACGGGGCGGTCATTGAATTCAAAACCCCCCAGTCGGCGGTCACGCCGGGGCAGGCGGCCGTATGCTACCAGGGGGATACCGTGGTCGCCGCAGGATGGATCGAATAATGACGCGCGAACCCATAAAATTCATAACGCTGGGCTGCAAGGTCAACCAGGCTGAATCCGAAGCGCTCGCATCATTTGCGGGTGCGGGTGCGGGTGCGAATGCGGATGCCGGCTTTGAAACGCGGTTTGCGTCAAAA
>PUOB01000193.1 GCA_003551985.1 Desulfobacteraceae bacterium
ATGGTTATGCAACGGTGCTTTTCAGTCGGCGGCGATACCGATTTCCAGGACGACTGCGCCATTGGCCTCGACTTCCATGGGTGCCGCCGACCTTACGCGATCGGGCTCAATCGCCGGGGCGTCGCCCTCGTCCAGGATGAAATTGCGGACGGCGTCGGTGCGGGCCTGCGCCAGCGCTTCGAGGTCTTCTTCGGTGACGGTCTGAGCGGCAGTCACTTTCGTGGCCAGGTGTTCGCGGTACGCGGCGGCGTCGAATTCCTGGGCCTCATCTTCTTCTGCCGTGGTGAAGCGCTCGCGGACATCAGCGAGCGCCCGCTGCGGATAAAGATCGGCAAACATCGCCTCCAGCGTCTCGCTGGTTTCGGGGGCCTTCAGGCTCGGGTTGGCGACGTCGATGCCTGCCTGGCCCAGCCGCTCGACCATGGCGGCCCGGGCAAGTTGCCGCTGGAGCGCCGGACGGTCGGTGTCCGGTGCATACGGTGCAGGGAGTTCGAGCGCGAGTTCGGGCCGTTTGATTAGAGCGGCGCGCAGTTGGTCAAGGCGTTGCCGTTGCGGTGGCGAGACCTCGCCGGAACCCGGAGCGAAGGCCACCTTCGCGAGTTCGTCGGGGTCGCCGTTGACGAGGCTAGCCAACAATTTGAACGGCGAACTGACAATGCCTTGCAGTATATTTGTAAGCGCGTTCCGAATCGCCGGCCCGAAGGAGAACTCGGGATCGTTGACGTCACCCTGGACCGGTATATCGAAGCTGATCACACCGTCGCTATCCTTGAGCAGCGCGATGGCCAGGCCAAGGGGCAGGTCCGTCTCGTCCGGGTGTTCGAAGCGTTCACCCAGCTCAAGGTTGCGCAGGACAATATGGTTGCGGGCGTCGAGACGGCCGTCGTCCAGCGCGTAGCCGAGATCGAGGTCCATACGACCCGAGGCAATCCTGTGGCCGGCGAACTGGACCGCATACGGTGTCAACTCCGGGATATCCAGGTTCTCGAAGACGAGATCGACCTGCGCTCGGATGAGGGGGTTCCACGGATTCAGCTCCCCGCTGATCCTTGCCTGGCCGTAATCCGCGACTTGTCCTTCCAGATCAACCCGCGCCGGCTCTTCCAGTCCGGGCGAAAGCCGCGAGATGTCGCCCCTGAGCTGGTGCACGCGGGTGGCAAACGGCAGCGGCAGAGAACGGTCTCTAAAGGCCAATACACCACCGTCGAGGCGGACGCCGCCGATCACGATATCGAACGGTTCGGTCTCATCTTCCGGGGCAGCTTCCGGGGCGGCGGGCTTCTCGACCAGTAATTCGCCCACATTCGTGCTGCGGTCCTCGGCGATGAACACCCTGGCGGATGGCTGATCGAGCCGGATGACCGACAGCTCGAGCAAACGCCCTCCGAGGCGGAAATCGATCTCATCGATAACGAGCGCCTGCCAGCCCACGACATCCTCGCCACCGTCGCGTTCGCCAATGTCCAATGAGTCGATCCGTGCGCTGCCTGCGTAGGTCAGCGGTTCCCCGGGGATGCTGCGAAGCTCGCCTTGGGCGCTCAGGCTGCCGCTGTCGACACGAATATGCGCGAAGCGCTGGGCAAACGGTTCCGCCAGGGCGAGGGCCAGACCATCGACATCGAGCGTGCCGGCGAGGTCAAGCCCGGGCAGTAGCTGGACTTCACCGTCGAAGGCGAATTCCCCGCCCAGGTCGAAGCGACCGCTGACCTTAAACGACGAGACGGCGTCGGCGGCGAGGATGAAATCGTCAAGCGAGAAGTCGATATCGTGGAGCGCGATGGGCATCGTCGGGCCGGTCTGTGCGGGCCGGATGATGGCGCCGTCCGGGCCGGCGCGCGGCAGCGGCCGGCGTTCGAACTCGGCCAGCAGACGGGTGAAGCGCGTCTCCCCCGAGTCAAA
This sequence comes from Desulfobacteraceae bacterium, assembly GCA_003551985.1. Next base: position 1,900 of record PUOB01000193.1, read on the forward strand.
CCGTTCCTCGTGCACGCGGGCGCCTTCCAGGCGCGCTGTGGGTATGACTGCCGTCCACTCGAACAGGCTGGACCAGGCCACGTCGACGAACAGGCGCTCGAAGCCAAGGAGCTCCTGGCCATCGACGTCGTCGAGAGCGAGATCCTCGACCTCGAAGGTAAGCGTGAACGGATTGGTGCGGACGGCCCCGATGCGCAGATCACGGCCGAGATCGTCCGCTACCGTATTGACCGCAAAGCCGGTTGCCACCCAGGGCAGCACGAGGAAGCCGACAAGCGTGTACACGATAGCGACGACGGCAATCCAGAAACGGATTCGGCGGAGGTTGAGCCAGTACTCGCGCAGCCAGGCCCACGCTGAGCGGGCGGGAAGTTGTGCCATTTTACCTCCCTTTTTTTCTGGAAAGCTCTTCCAGTAGGTAATTATTCTTATATTATAACAACAGGATAGGCATTTTGCAAAAACAGGCAGCTACACACTCCAGCAAACCTAAACCAGCTTTGCATAAATTAGTGATTGCACCATGCGGCTATGGTCCGACAGTAATGCGAATTTTGGCCCAAACAGGATTGCCAGATTCAAGGTGCATTTTTCTTTACCGCTGGAATATTCCATTCCGTGGCAAGCATTGTGTATTTTCTTATACCTTGACCGGCTTATTCAACTATTGGTGTCACCGGGGAGCATTCCGATGATTAAAGTGTTTGCCATTGACGATGAAACTGTCTGCCGCGAAACCATCACCGTTTTCCTTTAAGACAGAGATTATCTGGTATTCAAGAGCAGAACCGGTGAGGCGGCGGTAGGATAAACACTATTTCGCTATGGATACGGTGCAAGGGAATTTATCAAAAAACCATATATTTTTTGACACGTATAGATCGGCGTCTAATGATTAATATATCAATAATCTTTTAATCATTGATTACAGTTTGATCTTGTTCGTAAAGCCATGGTGCATTTGACTGGCTTCCTTCCTTTTTCTTTGTGCTGTTTGGTGCAAACAAAGTATCAAAGGAAATGAATCCAGTAAATACTAATAAAGATTTCAGAATTTTATATTTTAAAGCCTTTCAACTATCAACCCCGAAAGTTGAGTTATCGTTACATAAAATTCCTTTATTGCAAAACAGTTCGTAACGTTCTTATGTTAAAAAAAATATATTCCTTCTTTACCGACACTTTATGGACCTTGCCGCTTGCCAAACAAACCACCAGGCTCAGGTTTGGGCTGAGGCTTCTGAGGACCCTTGTCCTGACGGTAAGAGGATCCCGGGAAGATATAATCGGACTTCGGGCCTCAGCCCTTACGGTATACACCCTTTTGGCCGTAGTACCGATGGCTGCACTGGCTTTTGGCATCGCCAAGGGCTTTGGTCTGAAACAATACCTGGAACAACAACTATATGAAAATTTCAAAGGCCAGCAGGAAGTACTCGACTGGATTATCCAGTTTGCCAATTCCTTCCTTGATGATACGAAAGGAGGGATTATTGCCGGCATAGGTCTGGCAATACTTTTTTGGTCGGTGCTTAAAGTTGTTTCCAATATCGAGAGTTCCTTCAATGCCATATGGCAAATAAAAAGATCAAGGAGCTTGTTCAGGAAATTCAGCGATTATCTATCCCTCATGCTCATAGCGCCGATTCTTTTCATCATATCCAGCAGCGCAACAGTATTTATCACCACCCATATAGAAGAAATCACAAGCGAAATTGAACTTCTTGGTTTGATTGCCCCTGCCATTTCTTTTCTTGTGCGTCTGACCCCATATTTTGTTATGTGGCTTATGTTTACCTTTTTGTACATGTTTATGCCCAATACCAAGGTCAGCTTTAAATCGGCATTAATAGGAGGTATTGTCGCAGGAACCGCGTTTGTTTTGGTTCAATGGTTATACATCAACTTGCAGGTTGGCGTATCCAGATATAATGCCATATATGGAAGTTTCGCCGTGCTGCCCCTCTTTATTGTATGGCTCCAGATAAGCTGGCTTATTGTTATGTTTGGTGCAGAACTCGCTTTCTCCGACCAAAATGTAAAACAATATGAATTTGAATCGCATGTAGATAACATCAGCCTGTACAGCAAAAAAACAATTGCCCTGATCATCACTCATCTTCTGGTAAAGCAGTTCACAAAAGCGGAAGGCCCATTAACGGCTGAAGAAATCAGCTCACAGCTCAAGATCCCCATCCGCCTGGTTGATAAAATCCTTTATGAACTTGTGGAATGCAACATTTTATCCGAAACCGTAAACCCTAATACCGAAGAAAGGGCCTATCAGCCGGCTCAGGATGCTGATAATTTATCCATTGCCTACGTAATCGACCAAATGGAACATCTGGGCAAGGATAAAATTATGGCTTTGGAAGATCAATCGCATGAACGCATCAAAGAAATCGTCAGCAACTCCCGAATGAATACCTATAAAGGAGATGCCGCAACGCTCTTAAAAAATATTTAAAGCACCTGGCAAAATAGTTTTTCAGGCGCAAATCGTAGCGGTGCGCCAGGATTTTTCTGTATCCCTGTCTCAGTACTTCAGGGTCCATGCTGGTTCTGAAATTGGTCTGCATGCTGTGGGTGTTGTTTCCCTGGGACTGGCCCAGAATGCGCCCCTCTGCACCCCTAATGTAAGCATGCAATTCGTCGGTTCTAAGATGCGCCCGCTTATCGACGAACCTCGCAATCACGGACGACAAACAGGCAATGCTGTCGTTTGCTACCTGAGCCGACCGCACCGGATCGTTGCGTTCAACGGCGACCAACACTCACTGTTTTCCGTCCCCTTGACTCGTTTGTGGATAACACCGTACTGATAGCGCGGTTTGCCGCCGATATACTTTCAATATAAAGTGTCAGGATGGTTTACAGGGAATCCGAAAATGGTTATCTCATTTAAGCCATCGATAATAAGAGCCAACTCTTCACCAGATGCGTATTGCGCCAGGGGTTTACTCTTTTGTATTCAGAAGCATTTCCATAAACGCATCCACCCGCGTCTGGAACTGGGCAAGGGAAAAATTGCGCTCATCCATGTGGTCTGCATCGATGATCACCGACGGGATGCCGAGATCCTTTTCCAGGGCTTCCTTTATTTCCATCTGCCCCAGGGTAATGGGGAGGCAGGACTTGTTGCGGTGAAAAATCACGCCGTCGATGGCATAGTCCCGGCAGGCTTTCAGCACCATTTCCTTTCGCTTGTTGATGGAGACGCAGGAAACCAGCGGATAGGACATGAGGCTTTTCAGCGCAAGCGCCCTTTTCGGGTTGCCGGTGTCGAGGCGTATGGACCATGCGGCGGAATAGGTTTCCGCCACCACCACGCCGCCGTTTTTCTCAAAATAATTAAAAAGCCCCATATTGTACCACAACGGGATATTGTCCCAGAACAGCCGGATTTTTTCATTTTCTATCACGCCAATGCCGGCTTCGGCCTTCTGCCTGACCTCATCCCTTACCCGGGTCAGATAATCCACCGCTGTCTGCGTTCCCTGAAGCGTTACCATCACAAACATGATCCCCATTTCCGCAGCGGAAAACGGGACGGGGCGATACCTGCGAAAAGTCATGATTTCATCCCAGAGCGCGCAGGCACGGTCCGACAGCCGGACAACTTCTTCCAGGCGGTCTTCATCCAGGCGGCGTCCGGTTGTTTCAGTTAAGAAATCAGCCAACCGATCCCCTTCGGACATGGCATAGTCGATATGATATTCCTGTATGTCTTCCACCGCCACCTGGGGCAGGTCCGCATGAAAAACACGGGCATCCGGGAAACGCCGCGCCAGCTCTTGGAAGATTTTCATCACGGGTACGCAGCCGCCGCCGCCCGGCGACATGAGCATGTCAGGCGCCGGCCGGCGGCGCTCGTCGAGTTCAAACTGGAGGCTTCGAATGCGGGCATACAGGTCGATGGAATCTTTCAGCCCGGTTTCGCTGAAGTGCCCTCCGGCAGAATTCAGCTTTTCCGTTAATTCCAAAAGGGCCGACCGGTAGTACGCCCTGGCCTCGGGGGTGTCCTTGTACGGAAGTGGCACGGTGTGAAAAAACCGCTCTTTAAAAATGTCTTTCCAGATGTTGACCAGGCCGCAGGCCGCATCGCAGGAATATCCTTGGACCAGTCCTGCGAGAAAATCGTATTTTCCGTCCAGCGCATTTTCCAAAGAGAGCTTCATATAGGGACAGATAAAGTCCGGCAGGTGTTGGCCCGCCTTGTCCATCCGGCCGGTGCCTGCATGGATGCGCACGGGAATGAACCCTGAGGCATGCAGGATCTCTACGGGCGTGTAGGTGCAGAAATAGCCCATCAGCTTCTGGCCGGCCCCGGATAAGACCGCAAGGCGCTGCTGTTGGTCGGCTATGGCTTCTTCAAAGGACTGAATCGCATTTGGTTGTCATTTATTTCTCTGCATAGAGATCATCGAGTATGTTCATGTATCTTTCTTCCACGATTTTTCTCCGGACCTTCATGGTGGGCGTCAGCTCTCCGGTTTCAATCGAAAGGGGGCTGCTTTACCAGAAAAGCGGTATTACCGGCATCCTTGGCACATCGTTGCGTAAACCCGTCGATCAGGTGTTTCATTGAGAAAACCCGGATCATTATCCTGTTTAATATACAGGCGTTAAGAGGAAAAACTTCCGGATTATCAATTGAGTTTGCGAAGCCGTCGCCGTCCTGCCGCGCCCTTAACGGCATCCACGAAGGCTTGCGCCTCATCGACTTGATCTCGCGAAACCTTGATGGAATACGCCAAGACCGGTGACTCGAAGATGAGGGTAGCGGATGTGGTGCGCATGAAAACATCGTTTCCGTTCTCTCGCTCGGGGGTCGAACCATAAAGCCCCCCTCCGATGGCCCCAAGCTTACCTGCGATAGCGCCGCCGATCAACGTGCCGGCGAGAATTTTTTTCCCTGATGTATGATATCTACTCCCGCCG
>PUOB01000305.1 GCA_003551985.1 Desulfobacteraceae bacterium
CGAATATGGGTTACCCGCGGTGGCAGGAGTGGCAGCTGCAACCGAACGAATCAAGGACGGCGCATACGTGCGGGTGAACGGCGAAACCGGGGTGGTGACGATACTTGACTGAAGCAGTTAGCCTAATAGTAATCGTTTCCAGCGGACACTGAAAGCTGCGCCGCTGACCCTGACGTTATGAATCAAAGGAGGACGTCGCATGAAATCAAGGATTAGCCTTAATCGAATTGCCAGCTCAAAGCTAAGTCAATAGTACCGATACCACACATAACCAACAGCATTTACACGGGCTGGGAAACAGCAGTTCCGTTTGACTTTCATTGGATGCAGCATTTGGTGTGTGAAACAGGCGGTTTGAAAAAACAAAAAAACCGGTTCTCACTATGCGTGCCCGGGGCTACATCTCCAGGTAAGAACTCAGTTTTTCTCTGAGCATGCTCTTCAGCGCAGGAGAACCCCTCATGAACATATCGGGTATTTCGAGGCTGTAAACGTCCTTTCCGCTCAGATCGAAGCGGCTTTTCAGAAAGCTCAGATGGCCGTCTTCCAGCTCGGACATGACAAAAATCTTATCCGCCCGGTTGATCAGTTCCTGGTCCACGACCCGGGCGGACATGGCGGAAATCCCTGCGGAAGAAGCCTCGTACCGGGATGATTCCTGAAACATGGCCTCGGCTGTGGGGCTTCTCTCGGAATTGGCCGTACAGATGAACAGCAGTTTTTCTTTTTGGGTTCTGTTTCCGGCACTCATCAATCCTCCTGTTTTTCCGGCGGCTTTTTCCCGATCAATGCCTTGAGCCGCGATGCAATTATTGACATGGCGGGAGTAAGGGGGTTTAAATCTGTTTTAACGGTTCAGCTCCCTGTCTCTTTCGTAAATGGCGTCATATATGGCGGCGCTATCGGGATAATCGTGCATGGCCATTCTGACCGGATTGCTTTTTTTGTAAGAGAAATTCCATCGCCGTTGCATGACCATAACGGCGCGCAAGAAAATCTGGCGGGCCCGTTCTCTGGACACATCCAGGGCATCTCCGATTTCAAGCCATGTCAGTGGTGGGTTGCCAAAAAGCCCCAATCGCATGGTGATTACTGATTGATGACGTGGCTGCAGCGATTCCAGGATTTGCAGTGCAATGCTGATTTGTTCGCGAATTAAAAGGATGTCCTCGGGCGATGCCGTTACCGCGCCGCCGCATAAACTGCCAAGGCTTTCGATGATATCGGTGTCGGGCTTTCCATTGTTTATATGGGAGTGGAAAAGGTGATCCCGGAGAAAAGCGATATCTTCCGCGTCGGTTTTGAATTGTGCGGCTTTGGTCCGGCTATATCGGACATACTGGTTTTCGATTTCATCCGGAAACAACGCCACCATGAATTTGTCAAACGCCCTTTTCGTATCCGCAATCCCCAGGTATCTGAGCAGTGAACGTCCTGTTCCGATAAATGCGGGATGGTTGAAAAAGATTCGTTTGAATGCGGTAAGCCCGAATCGCATTCGCACCTGAAACTGGCCTGATGTCCTGAGTACGGCCCTGATTTGATCCGGATCATTGGGGTCAAGGGTCGGTTTCTGCAAGCCGATGCCGGCAAGGATGCGCGTTTTGATTTCAATGGATTGAATCGGGCTGTTTTTCATTTGGAAAAGCGGCACGATTGATTTGTCCCCGGCCTTGCGAATCGGAGTCAAAAGATCGCCGCATTCATAGGTATCCCCAGGTTTAAGCATCAGGTCCGTCGGCAGAATCGGAAGCCGGGGCAGGTTTTTGGGCAGGATTACAACAATTCGGGCAACCTGCTCTTTATAGCGTGTCATAACGCGAAAATATTTCTGGGTGGCGCGCACCCGGGAAACAGAGGGGGCCATATCCAGCAAAAGCTTACAATGCGGTGCATCCCATCCTTCGATCAGTACGCCCACCTGTATTAAGGTATCTATCCGGCCGTTTTTGAATGCCGAAAGAAGGCTGTTTCTTTTCCGAAGAGGGGTTTCCCCGAGAACCAGACCGGGTAATGGGCGTCCGGCCGGCCGATGATGCTTCAGGTAAGTCCACAGATCATTCGCCTGCTGCCGTGAAGCGCAGGCGATCATTGCCGGCGTGTTGCGGTTTTCATCCGAATAGCGAAATATTTCAACGGCCTTGAAAAACGGGGAGGCGGACATGAACCGGCCCAGGGATTCTTTTTCAAAATCGCCGGCTATCAGTTGAATCGTGGATGCATCCACATCGACTTCAACCACCCACATCCTTGCCGGCGCCAGAAGGTTTTTTTCAAACCCGTCAAACAGGTCGATTTCATGGATCAGCTCGGGAAAGAACCGGCCAAGGCGTTTGTCCTTGTTGTAATCCGGTGTTGCCGTCAGGGCGACGCGAATTGTCTGCGGCGCAAATGCCTTGTCAATGGTGTCGAGACGCAGGGGGGTCATGACATGATGCGCCTCATCGAAAAATACAATAGCGGATTGCCGGATTTCCTGCGGCAGAAGCCCTTTGGTGAAGTGACTTTGAAGTGTTGAATAGGTGGTAATATTGATGCCGTTGGCAACGGGCTGCTTCCTTTCGCTGTAATATATGCCAATGGGTGTCCCCTGCAACAGGTTCGCGAACTCCGCCTCGGTCTGTTTTATGAGCGCTTTTGAGGGAACAACAAACGTCGCACATAACCCGGCCAGGCAAAGGATTTGGCCGGCCACAACCGTCTTGCCGGTTCTGGGCGGCAAAACAATGCGGCAATAGGAGGGAAGGGGGGAGACGCCGGGATCGGTTGCCCTGTCGAGGAAGTATTCACAGAAGTTGGCGCATGCAGGCTGCTGGTGACTGCGCAGCGCTGTATCACCGTTTTCGAAGATGTTGCGCCGGGCGATGATTCGCTCTGCTGCAGCCAGTATACGATCTTGCATGGGTTTTCCGGGATCATCTGAAAAAGAAGGGATCGGGGCGCCGTGTTTTTCGGCTGTCAATTCCTTCAAAGCTGAGTTGCTCAATCAAGCTCTCCTTACGGTATTTCAACCCAACGCCCGTAAAGCCGCAGGGTGTTTTCGTAAATCGCCTCTGCCGCCGCTTCCGGGGGGATGTTTTTGCTTTTTGCAATCCATTCAAGGACAATCCGCGCGTTTGACGGTTCGTTGCGATGCCGGGCATCCGGGCCCAGCACCGGGGCGTCGGTTTCCACCAGCAGGCAGGACAAGGGCAGCCTGTCAAGCAGCTTCTGCTTCTGACGGGACCGTACCACGGACGGCGGGATAGAGAAAAAAAATCCGGCTTCCACCGCCGGCAGGGCTGCCCCGGCTTTTCCGTCAAAGGCGTGAAGCTGTACTTTTTTGGCGTTTTTTTCCAGTAGCAGCGACACCGTGTGGCGTCCTGCGGAGCGGGAGTGGACATTTAACGGTAAGTCCAGCTCAAGGGACAGGTCCACGAAATCGCCGAAAATCTGCCGCTGAAGGTCGCGGCCGTGTCCATCCTCTACAACCCGGAAGTCCAGGCCCACCTCGCCGATGGCTGCCAGTCGCTGCCGGTTGAGCCGGATAAACGCCCGCATTTCTTCCGCCGCACCGAGGTCCAGGTGGGCGGGATACAGGCCGGCAGCCGGCAAAAGGGCCGGGTATTGGTCCGCAAGCGCCAGGTTGGCCCGGCCGTCTTCAATGGTCTCGCTGACACTGATGATCTTTTGAACCCCGGCCGCCGCAGCCCGGTCCAGCACGTGGGGCCGGTCCGCGTCAAAGCTGCCGTCATACAGGTGGGTGTGGGTGTCGATGATCGGATGCATTGGCCAATAAAGCCGCCTTTATTTATTTCCGGATTCCCGGCAATTTTTTCTGTCAATCGTTTTCTGAAAGGATGACGCCTTCTCCGGGAAAGACCATACGGTCTTCGGGCGCTGTCTTCCGCGCCACAGCCGGCCATTTCCCGGGCTGGGGCTCCGATCCTTCCAGGGCCGCCTGGCAGGGGTTCTTGTCTTTCATTTTCGGCTGCCGCCGGACGTCCACGCCGGCCACGTTGACACTGAATTCGATGGGGATATCGTTGGGGTCGAACGTGTATATGGAATGGATGAAACCGTGGTCGATGACCTCGGACACCCAGAAGCCGGCCGCCTCGATTTTGTCCTTCAACTCCCACAGGTCGTCTTCGGTGTCGACCCCGAAAGAGACATGGTCAAATGCCAGCGGTTCGGTGGTCGGCACACCGTGATCCTTCAGAGCAACCGGTTTCACACCCGGCCATTCGAAAAAGGCAACCATGTCGGTTTCCGACAATTCGAAAAAATAGTGCCGGAACCGTTCGTTTCCAAGGCCCGCCACCAGTCGGAAGCCCAGCAGATCCCGCCAGTACCGGATGGTCATATCCATATCCGGGGTTACCAGCGCCAGATGGTTAACACCGTTAAAATTGGTCATTCTTATTCCTCGCTTTGGCTTCGGTTTTCGGTCTTTTTCGGCAGTGGACCGTATCATTCAGCCCTGGTGCATGCCTTTTTGCGCCATGCCGGCGGGATCATGCACTATGACAGTCATGATACGCCTCATTCATGATCAATTTACAATAAGCATTTGCCATGATCTGTTTCAAGAAAAAAGGAAAAGCCGGGGGCCATCGTCCAGGCAGGAAAATAACCGTTTCAGGACAGAGCCATGATATCAGGTGCCGCAAAAGGTCTGATAAACCCGCTCTGCCGGTGGTGCCGGTTCGCTGAATTCCGACTGTCCCGGCCCTTCATCATAAGGACTGCGAACCGCTGCCAACAATTTCTCAAATGGAGCCAGGTCGCCTTGTTCAGCCGCTGTCAATGCGGCCTCCACCTTATGGTTTCTTGGAATCACGTAAGGGTTGACCCTGTCCATCGCCTGCGCCACTGCCGTGTGTGCGCGGCCTTGCTGCGCCAAACGCCGCTGCCAGTCGGCCAACCAGAAAGGCAGTTCAGCCTGTTGACGAAGTCCTTCTGGGAGCGCGGTGAGATTATCGGTTCTCAACCAGCGGGCCAGGCCTCTGAAGGTTTGGGTAAAGTCGGCGGTACCGACCTTCATCAGGGTATGCAAGTGCTCAAGGCGTTCCCGATCTCCCTCAACCACTTCGGCCAGCCCCAGCTTGGCATTGAAGCCCTCCAACCAAAGCGATTCATAGCGCGGCATGTATTGTTCGATAATCGCCCTGGCCGTCGCGGCTTTGGCATCGGGCTCCGTTTCCGCCGGCAGCAGGGCCTCGGCCAGGCGCGCCAGGTTCCATTGCGCGATGATCGGCTGGTTGCCATAGGCGTAGCGCCCGCCATGATCAATGGCGCTGAAGCGGGTTTGGGGATCGTACTGGTCCATAAAGGCGCAGGGCCCATAGTCGACGGTCTCGCCACTGAGGGCCATGTTGTCCGTGTTCATCACGCCGTGAATAAAGCCCAGCGCCATCCACTTGGCCACCAGTTTCGCCTGTTGCTCACAGGCGGCCTTCAGTAATGCCATGGCCGGGGTCGGGTCGGACGGGTGATCGGGATAATGCCGGTGCAGGGTGTATTCCACCAGCGTTTTCAAGGCCTCGCGATCACCCCGGGCCGCAAAAAACTGAACGGTACCAACGCGCAAGTGGCTGGCCGCAACCCGCGTCAGGATGGCACCCGGCAACGGCCGCTCGCGCCTGACGATGGCCCCGGTCGCCACCGCCGCCAGGGCTCGCGTCGTTGGAACCCCAAGAGAATGCATGGCTTCACTGACAACATATTCGCGCAATACCGGCCCAATGGGCGCCAGGCCGTCGCCGCTACGGGAAAACAGCGTGCGGCCGGCGCCTTTTAATTGCACATCGAAGCGCTGTCCTTGCGAGTTGACCACCTCACCAAGCAGAATGGCCCGCCCATCGCCCAGTTGCGGCGTAAAATGGCCAAACTGGTGGCCGGCATACGCCTGAGCCAGGGGCCGGGACCCCTCAGGAAGGCGCTGCCCGCTAAAAACCTGGGCCAAATCCTCTTCTGTTGCCCCATCGCGTTCAATGCCGAGCTGGTCGGCCAACGCCTCGTTGAATAGCAACAATTTCGGCGCTTCAACGCTGGCGGGTTCGGCTTTGCTATAGAACCCTTCGGGCAGCCTTGCGTAGCTGTTATCAAACTGAAAACGGATCATAAATCTTACTCCTTAAATCGGCAAATCGCGGGTCCCATCGGGCAGGCCAAAACCGGTCATCTGCAGCGTGCCCGTCAGCTCAACCGACAATTCAAGGAGCGGCCACGTTAAAGATACGGTGGAGATGATGACCCTGTTTGCGCGCGGCGATGCGTTCGGATACGCCTGGCCGAAAGTATAGCCGGTCGAAAAACCGGCATATCTCCAATATCGCGTGTTGACAGGGAAGGCGGTCCGCAATCAATGAGGCGATACGAATGGATCAATGAAAAAATGACTTCTCCGCAGGGGAAAAAGATGTCATCACTATAGCTTTCCGGCTTGGTATTCTTCCGGCTGGATTACTGTGTCCTCATGGCCCTGATTTCGAGATTTCCCGATATCCACCAGCGTTGTCATATGGGTATGGCCACAGAGCAGATTCAGTCGCTTACCCATGACCCCTTTACGTATTATTTGCATCCGGAAATATAAAAAACCATTTCAACTGACCTGATCCAGAAGCCTGCCAAGCTGAGCCAAATGGGATTTCTCCTCATCCACTAGCTGTTCCAGAAATGCCCGGCCCTCTTTATCCGGCTGCCTCCCTGCGGCCCGCTGATAAAGGTCCAAAGCCTGGGCTTCGACAGACATGACCAGATCCAGAATCCCCGGCACTGAATCCCGGACCGGCTGTATCCGGTTCAGGACTTCTTCCGTGCTGAG
>PUOB01000150.1 GCA_003551985.1 Desulfobacteraceae bacterium
CTTTTGGACGGCAAAGTAAAAAGTTCAAGATCAAGGCTTGCGCAATTTCGAAGAATACAGCGTACTTAGCGTACGTGAAATTCTGAGAAATTGCGCGTAACGCAGATATTGGACTTTTTACGAAGCCGTCATATTTGGTGGCCATACGAAAACCAGGATTCTACATCTACCCATATTGCATTGGCGAGTCAAGCAGGAATATGAACAGTTTTTGCGTTTCACTGTTGAATTGTGCATTCAAAAATGGGTATTATGAGGATCATACGCTTGGGGCGGAACCATAAAAAACCCGCCAAAAAAAGAACAATTCGGGGTGGAGGCTGATGAAAGCAATTCTCAAAATCACGAAAACATTTGTTTTAACCCATTTGGCTGTTTTTGCCGTTATCATCGCTGCAATCATGGTTGCCGGATGCCAGACGACCCCGCCGCCGAAGCCATACTCGGCCCCACCCGACGTCACGCAGCAAAGCGGCTGGCCCTACGTGTTTATTTCAGCCTCGGAGATGGCCGAGGCGATAAAAAACAGGGACATTTCCTCCCAAGAGCTGGTAGAGCTTCACCTGGCGCATATTTATCTGCACAATCCAGAGCTGAATGCGATTGTCACCCTTGATGCGGACAAGGCCCTGAAGCGCGCCGCAGAGGCGGATGAAGCCCTTGAAAAGGGCGAAATATGGGGGCCGCTGCACGGGGTGCCGGTCACCATTAAGGATCATTTCGCGGTCCGGAATATGCTGACCACCAATGCATACCCGGACACGGCCGAACAGGTGACGCTTTTCGACGCAACGATCGTTGAGCGAATGAAAGACGCCGGCGCCGTCATTCTCGGAAAAACCAACATGCCCGTATTGGCCATGGACTTTCAAACGGACAATCCCCTTTTCGGAAAAACCGTCAACCCATGGGATACCGACCGTACGCCCGGCGGCAGCGGGGGCGGCGGGGGCGCGGCCGTTGCCGCCGGCCTTTCCCCCATTGACATCGGCAGTGATATCGGGGGATCGCTCCGAATACCCGCACATTTTACGGGAACATACAGCTTCAAGCCAACCGAAAACACGGTTTCGAACCATGGCAGTTTTCCGGGCCTTATCGATCCGGAAAAACGACGCATTCGGCATATGTCGTCAATAGGGCCGATTGCCAGGTCCATCGGGGATCTTCGGCTGGCCTTCGAAATCATCTCCGGCCCGGACGGAAAAGATCCATTGGTAACGCCGGTCAAAAATGACAAAAATGACGAACAATCGATTGATTCGCTGCGCATCGCATGGTCGAACAAGTTTGGCGATGTTTCGGTTGGCGAAGATACGCGCGATGTGATGCGGGAATTTATCAATTCCCTAACGGATGCCGGGGCAACGGTGGTCAGGGCCAACCCCGACATTCATTTCGATAGCGCGTGGACCACATGGGGCGAAATGTTCGATATGCAGATCATGGCCGGCCAACCCGGATATTTGCGCCTTTATTCCTTTGTGACCGGCTGGTCGTATCGTTATCAGACCCCCCTTCACCAGATGGTCTATCCCTATTCAACGGAAAAGCATGTTCAAATTCTAACGAAAAGGGACCATATCGTCGCCGCCTTTGACCGATTCATGTCCGACTGGGACGTTTTTATATGCCCGGTGGCAACCCGACATGCCATGGAACATCACCCGCCGGATGCCGTTCGCATGAATATGCCCATATACATTCGACCCGTCATGGTTGACGACCATGAACTGAACTATCATACGGCCATGGCGGCTTATGCCGTGCCGTTCAATCTGACGGGACATCCCGTGGTGACCATACCGGCAGGCCTTACGCCGGAGGGCATGCCGGTCGGTCTGCAAATCGTCGGCAAGCGCTGGGATGATTACGAATTGCTCCAAATTGCGAAGATAATCGATGAGATCATTGACGCCCATAGAATTCCGGAAGGGTATTGATAAGGCGATACAAGCAGCGCCATGACACGCCACAACCCCAAAAACAGCCGCTGGCAGCCCCTCGATGAAGAGATCCTGGACGACATCGACGACCTGTTTGCGGAGATTTTCCCCGAACCCGACTACGGCCGCCTGGCCGAGGACATTGCGGATTACTGGATCGAACGCCTGGAGCACGTGTGGGCGAACAAGCCGGACAGCATTAAACAGCGGGATCTTGCCTACCGTCCGGACGATCCGCTTTCCCGCATCGCCCCTAAGACCGTGGTCATCGCTTACCCGGACAGCGTACAAAAGGACAGCGTACAAACGGACAGCGCAAGCAATGACGACGAACCGTCTCTTGAAACCCTCGAACGGTTCCTGGACCGGCATTTCCCATCCGTTTCCGGCCTGCACATTCTGCCGGCATGCCGCATCGTTGCAGACCGGTTCAACGACGGCTACTTTTCCCAGGTAAAACGAGATGACATTCATGAGCGCTTCGGCACCAATGAAACGTTTTCACGCATGGTGGAAAAATATTTCTCCATGGCCGATTTTGTGCTTAACCATGTCGATATTGAAAACCCCACTTTCAGGGCCTTTCTTAACGGCGACGATGAAGCCGGCAATTGCTTTTACGCGTTTCCCGAAAGACGGTATCAGCAGCTCAAGGCATCCGGCGCCTTTGACAATATTTTTCGTCCCCGCCCCTTCCCGCTGTTCACGATATTCAGACGAACACCGGCGGATGACCTCTTCCGGGAGATGGATGCTGAACAGCGGTGCGGGGCTGTCAATGACATACTGGCCCCTGATTTCCTGGAACCGGAAATCATCGGGCTTTTTTCGGTTTTTGAAAAAATACAAAACGATCAGGTGCTCCTGGACGACGATTACGCCCAAATAACCGGGTTCAGGGGCTATCTTGAAAAAAACGGCACCCCTTTGGAAAACCTTTTCCGCCTTTCTCAAACCCAGGAAAGCACGAATCCGCCCTATATTTTCAAAAAAGAAATCGAAACCCGGGCAGACCTGCTCGAATCCATCGGTTATCCAACGGATGCGGCACAGCGCATTGCCCGTGTCTGCGAATACTACGACCATTCTGTTTTCGGCGAACAGGTGCGCGTGATGACCACCTTTTCGCACGTTCAGGTAGACGTGAACACCTCGACCTTCGAAGGCCTGAAAATGCTTGCGGATGATTTCTCCTGGTACCTGGGCCTTGACATCAATATGCTCCGGCTCGATGCCGCAAACTATGCCTTCAAAAAATTTCACACGTCATGCTTCGGCCTGCCGGAAGTAAAAAAACTTATGCAGATCATGCACTTGTCCATGGACTGCGTCTCTCCCCGGATCGTTGCGAATCTCGAGGTCAATGACCGGTTGAGCGTTGTTTTGTCGCAGATGGCGGACGAGGACGCGGCGCCTTCCATGATGTACGATTTTCACCTCCCCTGCATGCTTCCCGTGGTTTTCAATACGAATGACGCCCGTATCCTGGACCGGATATTCGAATTGATCAATCGCTACGATCTCCCCCGCCAATCCATCCGTTTCAGCCTGGCTGAAAGCCATGACGGCAAATCCGTCCGGGGCAGCATGGATCTTTTGCGGCTTTCCGAACGGTATATGCTCACGGAGACAATTTTGGCCAACGGGGGCCGCATCAAGTACAAGTCGGTTCCCGTCGGCAAATGCAGTGCGCTTGAATTCAGGGAGATATGCGAAGAGTCGGGGATTGATTTCAGCGATGCCGCCGGCCGGCTGTTTGAAAAGACGCCGGAGACGCCGGTCGATGAGCTGGTGTTGAAAAGGGACATTGAAAAAACCGGGGACATCCTTGACGCCCTCGGCATCGATCCCGGTGCAGCCGAAAAAAACGGCGCCATCCTGTTTTTTGCAGACAAGGTCTTAAACGGACGCGAACCCTACGAATTGTGCTGCGCCACCATAGACAGCATGGTTCGACTGAACGATGAAAAACTGGCGGCAAAGCGGTTTCTTGGGTTTTATACCCTTGCCTTTGCCCTGATGGGAAGAAATGTCAAATCGATATATTTCAACGACCTGCCGGGACTTCCAAACGACTCTGGCCGCATGAAAAAAACCGGGGAATACAGGGATATCAAACGGACCAAATCCGGCTTTACCCAGCTGGCGAACCAGATATCCGGCGAAACAGGCATACGTTCAACCATCGCACGGGGCATTAAAGCGCTCATTGAAATGGTGGACAACGACAAGTCGCTGCACCCCGGGGGAAATGAAGCGGAAACGATTTTTTCGGGAAACCCCGCGGTGGCGGTGGTCCACAATCACTGCCACACCTCCCGCAGCCTTGCGATTGTCAACACGTCGCCTGAACAACAGGACATAAGCGCCGATATTGCCTCCGCCATTACGAGCGCACCGGACAGTTGGACGGACCGTCTCGAACAAGGCACTTTCCGGCTTAGCGGCGGCATCCTTTCAACAACGCTTTCCCCTTACGGGCGCCTTTGGCTTTTCCCATCGGCCGGTGCCTCCGCTTCCGGTGCATCCACTTGATGGGACCATCGAAATCGAAATCGGGATCGGGATCGAAATCGTTTTTTTCAAATCCATAGACCGCGGCATCTTCACTTTCTATGGGGCCTTGTCTCCAAGGACCAGCTTTTTAATCATCCGGGTAATCAGCCTGGCAGGCAGCCCGCCGGCGGCGAACCCGATGCCGGCGACCATGATGTAGAGCAGCACGCGCCCGAAAACCTCCGTATCCGGCTCATACGTGTAAGGCGCGACAAGGAAGGAAAAAACAATTGCGATCATGATGCGCCATGTATCTTGTGAAAAAAGGATATAAAAAAATATGTAGTTTGCTGTTATGGGTCTTTTTGCCAAAACGTCTCCTGTAATCGTTACCGGAAAAAATGTTTCGAATGTTTCCAAGTACTCCTCGGGTTTTTGTTGATCACATTTTTAATGCATACCTGACGGATTGGCAAGGATATTTGAAAAAACTGTATTTGAAAAAACCGATTACGATTACGAATACGACAACGACAACGAGCAGCTTGTGATAGCGTGGCAGGAGCAAGGTCATAGGATGTGCTGACGAAGGAAGCGCATCGATGGACTGGAGAGGACCGGGGTCCCTTGCTTACACAACGGGACCCCGGTTTTTATGATCGGTTCAGTGTATCTCGAAATGTTTGTTTTTGCCTGGTTCTTATTGGATACTGAACTGAACGCGGCGGTTTTCGGCATAAACCCCTCCGGAGACTTCACCGACAACGTCAAGCGCTATTCGGCCGGATGAAATGCCGGCGCCTTCAAGATAAGTCTTGACGCTCCGGCCGCGCTGCTCGGCAAGCCATTTGTTGTAGACCGCAGGGCCCATCTCGTCGGTCATGGCCTCGAGAGTTACGGAAACATCCGGATTAGCCTTCATCCATTCCACTTTTTCATCAAGCTTCCGTTTTGCATTATCCGAAAGGTCTGAGCTGTCGAATCCGAAATAGATGGCCTCGTCCACAAACTCGGCCTCAGAGATCGTATCAACGTCGACATCCGCTTCTTCCGCTTCCCTGGCGGCCAACCGTCTGGCTTCTTCCTCGGCCTTTTTCTCAGCCAACCGGGCTTCTTCCTCGGCCTTTTCTGCAGCCAGACGTGCTTCTTCCTCGGCTTCCTTTTCAGCTTCGGCTGCGGCCAGGAGCCTTTCCTCCTCCGCCCGGATGTCGGCCATGGCAACGCGAATATCGCCTTGCATGATAGCGGCTTTCAAATCTTCATCAGCCGGGGAGTCTTCATTGAGCCAAATCCCGAAAAAGGCCTGCTTGAAATCCAGCCCGGAAACCGTGCCCTTGTTGTCGCCATCCCTGTAGATCTGCATGCCGTCATCAGGAATATATCTGAATTCTATAATGGATCCATCCGCAAAGTCGCCGGGAAGCATTTCGGTAAAGCCTTCGTATCGCGCTTCCACATCACCCCACTCGACATCGCCCAGCGTATCCGTTGCCGAACGCATTCCGTTTCTAAGCGCCCGCAGCATCATGCGCCGGCCCGTATCCCGCGTAAGCTCCAGCCTGATCGCCATGAAATCATCGCCGAGCATTACGGCTGACGGATCCGTTTCAGCGTCTCGCAGGTATAATCCGGCGACATAGGGCTGCATGAACATTACCTTCCTTACACCCACACCGTTCAATGCAACGGTCCTGTCCTCTATTTGCAGCGTCTCAGGCATATGCACGCCTTCAAACTCCCGGGTCGAATCCCGCGCATGAACGAGGGGAACCGATATCAACAGAATAATTAAGGCCAAAAGCGCTCTTTTAAACATGGCACACTCCTTTTTTTGAAATTTTTAGTTAATTCCCGCAAACACTGTTTTTTCTTTATTTACGGATATCATAGGCTTACGATGGTACAGAATTTCCCGATTATTAGCGCGGGTCGGGCGTTGTGCCGGTTTAGGCGTTGTGCCGGTTTACTGGAAATGTTCGTATACAATGTCCATATATGACGTCCGTATATGATGTTCGGGGCGGCACAGAGAAACTAGAATAGTGATTTGCTTTTTTTGATTGATAAATGTATAGCAAGATCCAAAGCATATGTCAATTTGTATTTGTCGTGGACTTCGCATCCCTTGTTCATATCACGCCCTGACGTGTTTCATTGCTGTCACACGAAAAAGCATTGGCATAAAATGTCCGCCGGTATTAGAATAGTGATGGAAAAACCACACCCAATATAGAAAGGCAGCACATGACACAAATCCAAAACATCGACAATAAGGTGCTCAAGCTATCCAGGGAGCACCAGCTTATAGCCGACTACGTGGTCCGGTTTTTCA
>PUOB01000008.1 GCA_003551985.1 Desulfobacteraceae bacterium
GATACCCCGGTTCGACAGTAGCTCGGCAAAGGGTGTGCCGTCCGGAGTGCCTTGGCGCAGCGTTTCGTCGAAGAGGATGACACCACCGATATAGCGTTCGATCCCTTCGGTCGTAAAAAGGATTTCGCGGTATCGCTGGCGGTTTTCTTCGGTGGACTCGACCTTGATCGAATCGAAGCGTTTCTTGATCGTGGGGTTACTTTCGTCCGCCGCCAGCACGCCCTTTTGTTCCGCGACAATGGCTTTTGCTACAGATCTGAGATTATCTTTGATCATTCGTGGCTCTCCTTTCTTATTCAATTTCTCAAAACATAACCTCTGTATAACCGGCTTGCAATTCAGGGCAGCAGAACGATGGCGGCTTCGGCCATGATGCGGGCGAGCAGGGCCTGCACGGTGGGATGAATTACACGGATATGGACCCTTTTCGGAAATCGGTTTTGCCAATTAAGGCGTTTACAAGCACGGGGTGCCCGTCGCGGGCGGCGGCGGCCGCTTGTTTCAATACGTCATCGACCCGGCCCGGCCGTCACCGCAGCAACCCCGGGTACGCCGGTCATTCGGGAGACGGCGTCTGCGGCAAACACGGCTGTGGGCTCCTGGCGGACATCAATGACCCGGATGCCCTGCTTTTTGGCACCCACCAGGATGGGCGAAATGTGGCCGCCGCACAGGGTAAAGACGAATCGAACGCCCTGGTTTTTCAATACCCGGGCGATAAGCTCACCACCGTCCATTTCTCCTCCTGTTGGGTGTTCATGGGCAGGCTTTTTTTTCAAGTTTACGAGTCGGCTGGATTTGCCTGGTCAGCGCCTTTAAAAAAGTATTGAACATCCGGTATATTTTTAAAATCCGAAGCTTGCGTCCATAATATACAATTATATGCCCGCGCAGTGGATAAAATAATACTATTTGCCATTGGAAGGGTATATTGGAGGCTTATTTTCGATGCATTTATTGCAATACTGGCGTTAAGATCCACAATATTCCCTTTTTGCATCGCTGCAACGGCCTGAAGCGCCTCGTTTTCTTTTGATTCACGCAGTATCACCTTGAAAACTTCATAAATCGAAATCGTTGGCACAATCAATAATGAAGCGTCTTTAAGAGGCGGTGAAAAATGATCCGCATTCGGGCCACCTGCGAAATATTCAAGCCATCCTGAGGAATCAACAATATTCATAACCTGTCATCCTCGCGTTTGAACTCCGTATTGATTCCTTTAAGAAACCCTTTTAAGGCTTCGATATTTTGATCCGGTATCAACTCAATTCGACCATCATATTCAATAACTGTCATTTTTTGGCCGGGACGAAGCTTTAAAGACGCTCTAATATGTTTAGGGATAACCACTTGATATTTTGGTGATACAGTAACGGTATGCATCCTGGTGCCTCCTATCGATAAATTTTTGGTATTACAATAACATTATCGATAAGTTTTTGTCAAGAATCTGGCAAAACATGCGACCTTTCTGGCCAACGCCCTGCGGCCGCGCATAAAGAACCTTTCGATCATCAGCTCCTACGGCTGGGGCGGCAAGACGGTGGAGTCGCTTTCGGCCATGATCCCTAACCTTAAAGTTGAGGTCATCGACCCGGTGCTTCACAAGGGGCTGCCCACGGACAAGGTGTTTGAGTCCCTGGACAAAATGGCCGCAACCATTGCTGAAAAACACAAGGAGCAGGGCTTTGCCTGATACCGCCCGGGAATAGTAACGACATCGATAATCAGAACCTGGCTATCCCGCACCGTAAAATGCATAGCGGGGCTGGAGCCAGTTTCTCCATGCATCCGGTTTGAGCGGCCTTATTCCCAAGCTTAGCTTATGTTATTCGTTTTTGTTGGGTGCGAGTTCAAGAAAATTTTTATACCGCGGCTTTTGCAGATTTTTTCTGGCCGGCGCATAACGGGGATCAAGGCGCAGGGCTTTCAGGTATGCATCCCCGGCTTCTTCATAACGGCCCGCCCTGGAATAGCTGTAGCCTAAATTATTATGTGGCCTGGGTTTGAGCGGCGATTTGGAGACAGTGTCTTCCCAGAGCGAAATTTCGCACTTGTACACCAGATTTCTTTCCACCGTGAATCCTGCGAGGGGTATGCACAGGATTGCGGCCATGCCCCAGAAAATCAGCGGATTGCGGCTGCGGTTCCTGATCCATGAAAATACCGCGATGCTCAGAGGAAACAGTATTCCCCAAGCCGCAAGGTAAAGCGCTCTTTCATTGGCAACATCGATTCTTGGAATCAGTGAATTGGTAGGCAACAGGTGCAAAAAGAACCAAAGGATGCCGAAGCTGAGCCAAGGCCTTTTTTTCAGGTTCAAAACGGCCAGGCCTAAAAGCAAACACAGAAAAAGGACTGATAGTGTCAGAACCGTGTGCCATTCGGTGAACACGGGCAGATCCGGGTCTATGTTCAGGCGATTGAAGAAAAACAGGCGGGAAAAAAGATAAGTGACACCGTGAATTTGTGTGAGCAGGTTCTCGCCGATGGACCGTATTTCGAAACTGACCTGAAAAAAATACCGATATCGTTCACCGATTGCAAGGTATCCGGCTACCACGGCCAAAAGCATCCAATGCATCGCCTGGTAGCCAAGAATGCGCCTCCAGTGAATTGCACCGTCGGGCCGCAGTACAAGTTCCCAGATCAGCAATACTGCCGGCAGGGTGATCGCGGTTTCCTTGACCCCGAAGCTCGCCGCAAAAAGCAACGGTGAAAGCAGGAAAATAAACAGGGGTTTTTCAGCGGTCCGGCCGTAAAGATAGGCCAGAAATGAACCAAGATACAAAAAGGCCATGAAAGAAGCCGATCTGCCGCTGATGTAGGTTACTGACTCGGTCAGGACCGGATGTAGTGCAAAGATCAAAACAGCCAGGAAACACAGGCTTCTTCTCTGCTCCGGCTCCAGTCCGGAGCCGGAGCGCAGAGTAAGCAGGCCAATGGCATACAGCATCACTGTGTTGGCGGCATGGACAAAAACATTGAAGAGATGGAAACCAAGACTTCCAAGACCCAGCGTCCAGCTCAGGGTATAACTGGCCTTGAGCAGGGGCCTGATTCCTTTTCCACGGACGTCCTGCCACCATGCGCTCCATGAATGCACAGCGGGATTGTCAACGATCACCAGGAAGTCGTCAAACTGGAAAGCTCCGCCAAAGGCGCTGGTATACAGCGCAAGGACAGCCCCGAACAGGATCAGGGGGTATTTCAAGTCGTCGGCATCCACTCTTCGGCCATTTCCCGGATGCGGTTACCAACCCAGCGGGTCCCCGGCACTGTAGGTTCTGGGCAGCGTCCGGCTTGCCGATGGCTGAGGCGAATAATCCGGATGGTCCGGATCGTCTTCTTCCAGGCGATATTCCACATAAAAGGAAGTCTCCGACCAATCCGAAAACCGCGCCATCCGGTTTATTAAAACAGCCATGGCATCCGTCACATTCGCACCCCGCAGAAAGGTGACCAATATTTCCGTATTGAATGTCACGTCGATATTGACCTCATCCTGTAATGGATCCCCTTCGCACTCATTGGTTGTCCGGGGCCCCACTATCATCCTGGCCTGGCCATACATATCGGTTTCGATGTCCCAATCGGATTCCAGGACCCGGGAGAGACCCGGGCCGCTTACATCCCAGCTCACAGGAACCGATGTAATGGGCTGGCCTGTGGAATATTCCAGAAACCTTCCGGGGACCAGGCCTGCCTGCCTGCCGCATTCGGCTATTATGTCCGCCACGTCACTGTCCCCTCCGATCGTCAGGGTGGCGGTGGCAGTAACCAGGGGGGAACTGACAGGACATTCCATCACATGCGTACTGCGGGTATCGACCCAAATGTGCCTGGTGATGTCTCCATCCATCAATAAAGCATCCGTAAAATCGACCACGGATTTAAAATATCCGGCCGTCTTGGATATCCACCCAACTATGACCCCGGACCCGTGATTTTTGACGGCGGAGGAAAGAGCGGCGTCGTCTATGCAGATATTGTACCGCTCCTGATCCGGCTCCGGCGGCCGGCACTTCTCCGGATTACGTTGACAAAAAAATTCTCCGATCGCATCGGGAACATCGGGAGGCAGGTGATCGATTGCCATTGGAGTCACCGCTGTGGTTCCGGCCGTTTCATAGCCGTCCGCCTCGATAAACCCGTCCCAGAAAAGAAGAAGTTCCTGCAGTTGGGTAAGCTCCGGGTCCTCCTCGTAGAAATTCAGGCCCATCGATTCAAACAAAACGGCAAGAAAAGAATCGTCATTCCAAACAGTGTATTCGGTGGCGTACAGTGCCAGCATCGCTTCCGCATTGATCCCGTATCTGAATTCAAATGTTTCTGCGACCTTTTCGTAATACCGGGAAAAACTGGATCGAACCGTAGCCGCTTTGGCCAACTGGGGGATCTGGCGATCATAGAGCCATAAATCATCCTCTGACGTTTCTGCGCCCTGGAGAACAACCATCCCGTCCGGTCTGTACACGCCGATGCCAAGACTGTACACCAGGGACCAGACGCCAAGGTTCATGGTGGAAGGATCGTCAAGCGCTTCGGCGATTTCAGACGGCTCGACCAGCAGCGTCTGAGGCGGAGACAAGGAAATAACCATGGATGTATCGTCACCCAGTTGATAGGATACGGTGCCTTGCTCCGGCTCATAATCTTCTTCACCGTTATCCCCGTTGTCTCCATTGTCCTGAATATCTTCCATCTCTTCACCCGATCCATCATCCGAATCGTCTCCTCCACTTCCGGAGCATCCCGCGAGCCCCACAAGTACCCCAAAAACAAGGATAAGCAAAAAGCGTTTCAGGTTTTTCATATTACCCTCCAAGATTTCGATATTCTGAAACCCGGTTCACGGAAATTCCATGAAGGGTCCAGCGGGCCGGATAGCCGCTGCCCCGGTAAAACCCTTTAGCGCAGGGCTTCTTCCGGCCATTGGGACGGATCGATATGAATCCGGATCAGGCTGCGGTAGGCATGTTTGTCCAACCGCTCCAGGTAGCCGACCCATTCGTCCCAGTTGTCATCCATCTCCCCTCCGGAGCCCATTCCGGCATTTTGCATGGCCTGCTTCTGAAGCCGGCGCCCCATCTCCGCGGCTTCCCGGTGTCGGCCCTGCTGTTGAAGCTGTGCCATTCGCTGTGCAATCGCTTCAGCGTCCATGTCCTCAGGGGCCTTCAATCCCATCTTTTCCTTCTGGTCCGCCAGCATTACGGCGTCTTTGCGCACGGGGCGACCGCGCTGGTCGGTTTCATCGGTGATCTCGAAGTATGCCCAGTCAAGATGATCGAAACGATCGCATACGGCTCCGAAATCGTCCCATGAATGCTTGCCGGATTGCTGGGCCATGATGCGCAGCCGCTCGAAATGCTCGGACTGGCAACGGTTCGGCTGCATTTTCCTGATTTCCGCCGGAAGCCCTGACATTGCCGGGGAGTCTTCCGGGGCGGGGGCATCACTCGCAATACGCACACCGATTCGCTCAGGCTCGAAGGAAGCTTTGTATTTCGGGGGGTGCCGGACCACGTTTTCATAGAGCTGTCCGGGGCGTACTGCTTCGAGGGGGCCTGCTGCATTTTCGTAAAAGGCCGCCAACTCTTCGATGGGTTCCCGGGCGTAGAATGCCCTCTCAAAAGGCTTTTCATGCGCTTTAAGTTCCTTGTCCGCCGCCACGGCCCCGGGATAGACCGGCGCAAGCAACTCTGCCGCCACGGGGGAAGCACCAAAGGAAGCCGCAAGGAAAGCGGCGGCCATGACAAACAGAAGTAGCGAATTTCTCATGATAAAACTCCTTTTCAATGCTGCAGTGATTGAACCAAACATCACCCAAACATAAAATGGGTGGTTACTCCCCGCCCGATGGCTCCAGCCGGATCGCCAGGCGTACCACCTCGCCGGTCCGGATTTCGACACTGCTGCGATAGGATGTATACCCGTCGGCGACACCTCGATCTGGTATTCGCCGGTCAGAAGCCCCACCTCGTAGGCCAGATCGGCCTTTCGTACCAGGGGGTGGCCGTCGACCGTTACCCGGGCATGCAACGGATCGACCAGGATCGATACCACTGCATGGTTTTTTCTCCTGCCTGTTCGCAAGCAGCGCGGACAAACCGGCCGCTGTTCGCTCAATGGCTGTAGAACTCCGACGGCGTCTGGCTTGCAACGAAAAGGACCGCTTCGTCGATGGCACTGCGGATTGCCTTTTCCATGGGCGTGCGGGCGAACGTGTTCAGGGCTCCGCCTGCGCGCTGGTCCAGGACCGATGCGCCCAAGTCGTAGCCGTGGGCCCTGGATTCCACACTGGTGGCGGACAGCACCCTGCCCGTTGCGGTATCAATGATGCGCAGGTCCATGGCAAGGCGCGCCTGCTGATACCCTCCGACAACCGCACCCAGGCGTTCTCCCAAAAATCCGCCCCTTCCGCTTGCTTCCGCGGCGCCGCCGGCAACCTCCGGTTCAAAGCCGGTGACCGCTGCGACCACCAGGATCTGCGCCCCTTCGAGTTCACCGATCGGCGCGGTGGTGTCCTGCCGGAACCGTCCGGTGGCGCCCATGTCCTGCTCGGCGATTACCGATTCGAGCTTCTCGCGCTCCAGCACAATGAACCGGTTGGTGTTGAACAACGAGGTCACCAGCATGTCCTGCATGCCCCGGCCGTATGCCGCCCGGTACTGGCCCCGGCCCACCGTCTTGTCCTCGAAGTCGGCTACGGCGATGGCCGCCCTGGGGCCGTGGTAGGATTCCGCGCGGGCTGTTGCGATATCCGAACC
>PUOB01000090.1 GCA_003551985.1 Desulfobacteraceae bacterium
CTTCGTAAAAAGTCCAATATCTGCGTTACGCGCGATTTCCGAAGAAATTCACGTACGCTAAGTACGCTCAATTCTTCGAAAATCGCGCAAGCCTTGATCTTGGCCTTTTTACAAAGTCGTCGGAAACCGACTTATTACGAGACTGTCAGTTGTTGGTCAAAGCGTTTTATTGGAAACGACTTTTTTTGATTGGGATATGGGTATGCGAAATCCGTCAAGCGCAGGCCGGGTAATGATTATCGCCGGGGAAACATCCGGGGATAGTCACGGCGCGCGCCTGGTTGCCGCAATGCGAAAAATAGATGAAACCATTGAATTTTTCGGCATCGGCGGCAACGCCATGAAAAAGGCGGGGGTTGACATTGTCGTTGATGCCGCAGCGCTTTCCGTGGTCGGCATTACCGAAGTGTTCTCACGCTTGCCGGCACTGCTCAGGGGGGCATCGGCAATCAAGCGCGAAGTGGTGCGAAGAAAACCGGACTTGGTCATTCTTATCGATTTTCCGGATTTCAACCTGCACATGGCAAGATACGTCAAGCGTTTTTCGATTCCGGTTCTCTACTATATCAGTCCGCAGGTGTGGGCCTGGCGTTCGGGAAGAATACACAAAATAAAGAAATATGTGGACCGCATGGCGGTGATCCTGCCTTTTGAAAAGGATTTTTACAGGCAATACGATGTGCCGGTGACGTTCGTGGGGCACCCGCTTCTGGACCATTATAAAAAAGGGGCATTGGTTTCGCAGGCCGCAAATCCGGGCGTAAAAACCCTGATCGGGCTGCTGCCCGGTTCCAGGCGGCAGGAAGTGAGCCGGAATCTGCATGTGATGCTTGCCGCGGCCAACCAGCTTAGTCGTAAAAGAGAAAATCTCGCCTTTCTCGTTTCGGCGGCACCGGGCATCGACCGTGACCTGATCGATGAATATATCCGCCCTTACCGGCAAACAATGGATATCCGGACGGCCGATGGCGATGTCGGCCATGTGCTTTCGCAATGCACGCTGGTTGTTGCAGCGTCCGGGACCGTTACCCTGGAAACCGCCATTCATGGTGTGCCGATGGTTATTGTGTACCGGGTCTCGCCGGTCAGTTATATGCTGGGGCGCGCCCTGATCCGGGTGGCGCATATCGGGCTGGCGAATATCATGGCCCAAAAGCGGGTTGTTCCGGAATTGCTCCAGCAGGAGGCAACGCCTGCCAATATTGCCCGGGCGGCGGCCGATATTATTGACGACCCGATCCGTCTCGAAGAAACAAGGCAATCCCTGCGGCGCATCCGCGAGCAGCTCGGTGGGCCGGGGGCATCCAGCAAAACCGCCGGCATCGCCTATTCCATGATGCGGAAATGATGCTATGATGAAAAAGCCCCTTCCGGAATTGAAGCAGCGGCACCGGCGCCTCATCGGCTATATCCGGGAAAACTGGGTGCTTTTGGCGGTTGCCCTGCTGTGCATGATGGTCGTCGCCGCTTCAACCTCCGCCACCGCCTTTCTTGTAAAGCCGATTCTTGATGAAATATTCATGGCGCAGAACCGGCAGATGCTGTTGATCATGCCGGTCCTGGTGCTTGGGATTTATATCCTGCGCGGTTTCGCCCTGTACGGCAAGGAATTTTTCATGCACCTGGTGGGTGAGCGGATCATCAAAAAATTCCGCAACAACCTCTATGATAAAATATCCGATCTGTCGCTGACTTTTTTTTACCGGCACAAGACCGGTGTGTTGATGTCAAGAATTACCCATGACGTCAATATCATCAAGAACATGGTCTCCAAGTCCATCGCCGCCGGCCTGGGCGATATTTTTACAATAATCGGCCTTATTTTCGTTATTTTTTACCGGGATTGGAAGCTTGCCATTATCGCCATGATCGTTTTGCCGGCCGCCTTTTACCCGATTTATGAATTCGGCCGGCGGGTAAGGCGGTTTTCAACCAAAAGCCAGGAAAGCATGGCCGAATTGAACGCTTTTCTCCATGAAACCTTCTGGGGCAACAAAATCGTCAAGGCGTTCAGTATGGAGGATGCCGAAAAAAAGCGGTTTTATGATAAAAATCAACGGGTGTTCAAATTCGAGGTCAAGACGCTGCGGACCAAGGCCCTGGCCTCGCCGGTCATGGAGGTATTGGGCGGCATCGGTGTGGCGCTTATCATCTGGTACGGCGGATCGGCCGTTATAAGAGAGGACGCGACGCCCGGGAATTTCTTTTCGTTCATGACGGCGGTCATGCTGCTTTATGCGCCGGTAAAAAAACTGACCAAGCTCAATAACGTGATACAGCAGGGGCTTGCAGCGGTTGACCGGGTGTTCGATATCCTGGAGACCGAAACGGATATAACGGAGCCTGAAACCCCCGTTGCATTGCCGCCGCCCCCGCATCGGATCGAATTTCGGGATGTGTCGTTTCATTATGAACCCGGAGAGCCGGTCCTGGCCGCCATAAACCTGGAAGCGGCGCCCGGAGAGCGAATCGGCATCGTCGGGTCCAGCGGTGGGGGCAAAACATCCCTTGTCAACCTTATCCCGCGCCTGCATGATGTCACGGGCGGCGCCATTCTATTTGACGGCATCGATATCCGCGATGTTTCCCTGAAAGACCTCAGGCGCCGCGTTGCCATTGTCACCCAGGAGCCGATACTGTTTAACGATACCATTCGAAACAACATCGCATACGGCACTCCCGGGGCGGCGGACGAGGCGATTGTCAAAGCGGCTGATGCGGCATATATTCACCAGTTTATCAGCAGCCTGCCCAGGGGGTATGATACGCCCATCGGCGAGTTGGGCAACCGCCTGTCCGGCGGGCAGAAACAGCGCATGTGCATTGCCCGGGCCATCCTGAAGGACTCGCCCGTGCTCATCCTGGACGAGGCCACCTCCGCCCTGGACACCGAATCGGAGGATCTTGTCCAAAAAGCGCTGTTAAACCTCATGCAGGGCCGGACGTCGTTTGTCATTGCGCACAGGCTTTCGACCATACTGGATGCGGACCGCCTGATCGTCCTTTCCGGCGGTCGGATTGCCGAGGAAGGGTCCCATGAATCCCTGATTGCACAACAGGGTGAATATTACAGGCTCTACGAGCGCCAGTTTGAAAACGGCCCCGACGCGGAGGCGATTGAATCGGTGGAAAGCAGGGGGACCAACATATAGAGAAAAGGCATGCAAAACAAGACATTAAACCGCTACATAGTTTTAGAGCTTATTCCGCCGTTTCTCATGAGCCTGGCCTTTTTCATGTTTGTCTTTCTCATGGGGCAATTGCTCGATATCACAAACATGATCGTCAATTACCAGGTCAGCCTGGGCGTTTTCGCGCTGCTTCTGGTGTTATCTCTTCCCCATTTCCTGGTCTATATCATCCCCATGTCGACCATGATGAGCGTATTGCTCACTTTTTTGCGAATGTCCGGCGACAATGAGATTGTTGCGCTCAAGGCAAGCGGCGTGAGCATGTACCGGATGCTTCCGCCGGTTTTGGTTTTTTCTTTTATTTGTATGGTTGTTACTGGTTTCATGGGGATCTACGGGATGCCGCTGGGCAAGAGCGCCTACGAGCAGCTCGTGCTGGATGTGGCCCGCACCCATTTCAGTATTGCGCTAAAGCCCAACACCTTTAACGACGCCTTTCCCGACGTTGTCTTTTATATAAATGATATTGATCACCAGACTCGCGAATTGCAGGATGTTTTTATCGAGGACAGGCGTCAGGAAAATCTGTCAAGCACGATCATTGCACCCCGGGGTCACCTGTTCGAGGGGGATGATCCGTACACATTTACCCTTCGACTTTACAACGGCATGGTGAACAACGTGCAGCTTGAGGAGCGCTCGGCGCATACAACCCGGTTCGACACTTACGACATCCGGCTCGATTTGCACGAAGAAGCGGCGGGCAGGAAGGACCGGGACAAGGATAGAAGGGAGATGATGCTTTCCGAACTCATTGAACACGTGCGCGACGCAGAGGAAAAAGACAGGCGCTACTATTCGATTTTAATGGAGCTGCACATGAAGTTCTCGCTTCCCTTTGCATGTATTGCGCTGGCGGTACTGGCTGCCCCCATGGGCATACAGACCCTGACATCACGGTGGTCCGCAGGTCTGGGGATAGGCCTTGTGGCATTTCTGTTTTATTACCTGCTCCTTTCCGGGGGCATGATCCTTGGAGAGGCCGGCGTCATGGCCCCTGCGGCCGGAACATGGATGCCGAATATTGTAATGGGTGCGCTGGGAATATACTTGTGGGTCAAGACCGCCAAAGATAGCCCGGTCGCACTTCTGGAGTATCTCAGAAATTTTACGGGGCGGGTCGCAGGCATCATAAAAGCGTATTTCGGGGCTCCCAAAGGGTGACGGCTTCGTAAAAAGGCCAATATCTGCGTTATGCGAAATTTCTCAGAATTTTATCACGCCTTGGCGTGACTGTATTCTTCGAAATTTCGCAAGCCTTGATCTTGTCACGCCTTGGCGTGATTACTTTGCCGTCCCAAAACGACTTTTTACGAGACTATCAACGGGTAATATATACACTGTTGACTTTTGGACTGGCCGCGTCCTTATGTAGAGGGTTGAAAAAATAGCCATGGCGATTGTACACCGCTACATTGTTTTCACATTCATGAAATATTTCGCCATTGTTATGGTGACGGTGGTCATAATATACCTTGCCATCGATGTTTTCGCCGGTGTTGACCGTTTTCTGGCATCCCCCGTCTCCAATTACGATACGGCGCTTTATTACATATACAAGATTCCATTGGTGGTTTCGGAATTGGCGCCTGTCGCGGTTCTCCTGGGCGTTTTGGCCGTTTTTGGCCTTATGAGCCGGAACAATGAAATCGTCGCCCTGAAAAGCGGCGGAATAAGCATGTTTTATCTGCTCAAACCCGTTGTTGCATTAGGTGTGGTGTTTGCCGCCGCCTTGTTTTTATTTTCCGAAGTGGCGGTACCGGTCAGCATTTTTAAGTCGAATGAAATCGATGCGCAGCGAAGGGGGGGTGATCAGCGGAGCAGCTTGTCAGCCCGGCAGGATATTTGGATTCGTCATGCCGATGGGCTTGCCCATGCCAAATATTTTCATCCCCGCGAAGAGGTCATTTTCGGTGTCAGCCTGTATTTCCTTGATGACGACTATAAACTGGCCCGGCGAATCGATGCCCGGCGGGCAGAGTACCGGGATGGCCGATGGGTTTTTTACGACAGCATGATCCAGCACCTGGAAAGGCCGGACATGGACATCCGGATCGATCACAGGGAAGAGACCCCCCTCGAACTGGATCTTGAGCCTTCGGATTTTCAGCGAATGGTCGTGGAATCCGAAGAGATGAGCATTACCGATTTGCATCGATACATAAAGCGGGTTGAAAGGGAGGGGTATGATGCAACCGATTACCGGGTGGACTTTTACGGCAAAACCGCCTTTCCTTTTGTCTGCCTGATCATGGCAGTAATGGGGGCAGGCATTGTGCTTCTCGGGAAAACAAAAGACATTATGCTGTCCGGCTTTGCTTACGGAATTGTTTTTGGTTTTGCATACTGGTTTATATACAGTTTTTCGCTGTCAATGGGATACGGCGGGCTCATGCCCCCGCTGCTCGCGGCCTGGGCAGCCAACATCCTCTATGGCCTTGGGGTTGGGCTTATGCTGCTGTACATTGATTAAATGATGACGGCTTCGTAAACGTCCAATATCTGCGTTACGCGCAATTTTCGAAGAATATCGCGTGTACCTGAGTGCTCTCAATTCTTGTCACGCCCCTGGCGTGATTACAAAGCCGTCTGATCGCGACTTTTTACGAGTTCATCAATGATGAAATCCTATACGATCAAAGAAAAAATTGAACATGTCATGACCGCTGATCCGGCGGCAGGGAAGGGACCGGTAGGAACGCTCCTCCGGGCCGGCTCGCTTCTATACGGCGCCGGTGTGAAACTGAAAAATACCGGGTATGATACCGGCCTGCTTTCTGCAAGGGAATTGCCCTGCCGCATCATTTCAATCGGCAATATCGTGGCCGGGGGTACGGGAAAAACCCCCATGACGATCCACACGGCAAGCCTGCTTAAACAGATGGGGCATCGTCCGGTAGTGCTCAGCCGGGGCTATGGCGGGCGGGCTGAAAAAAAGGGGATCGTGGTGTCGGATGGTCATGAAATTTTATGCGACCCGGAAACGGCAGGTGATGAACCCTTCATGATGGCCTCGAAAATCAGGGGCGTACCGGTCCTGGTAGGCGGCGATCGATACAAGAGCGGCATGCGGGCGGTATTGGAATTCGAGCCGGATGTCATTGTTCTGGATGACGGCTTCCAGCACCGGCGATTGCACCGGGACCTGGATCTGGTCCTGGTGGATGCTGCACGGATGTTTGGAAACGGCTGCCTGCTGCCCCGGGGCATGCTGCGGGAGCCCATATCCGCTCTCGGGCGAAGCGACGCCATTGTTTTGACCCGCTGCGGCACCGATTGCGACACCCCGGTGGGCCTTCTGCCGGATTTTGACGCCAAACCGGTTTTTCGAACCGACCATGCAACCTTTCTGTCCGGTGTTATGGATGGTGCAGCGCCCCTTCCACACTATATTCCGTCCGAAAATTCAGAATCCGGTTTTTCCCGCCTGGCGGATTCACGTGTTTTCGCCTTTTCCGGCATTGCACGGAATCAGGCCTTTTTTGATGCTGTTGAAAACGAAGCGAAAGTCATTGCCGGACATCGGGCTTTTCCCGACCACCATCGATACACGGACGC
>PUOB01000192.1 GCA_003551985.1 Desulfobacteraceae bacterium
GTACTATCAATTCTTCAAAAATTGCACGCGCCTTGATCTTGAACTTTTTACAAAGCCGTCTGAAACCGGCTTTTTACGATGTCATCAAACCTTGATGCACTCGTAAAGTTAGCGTACGTGAAATTCTGAGAAATTTCGCATAACGCAGATATTGGACTTTTTACGAAGCCGTCAACCTTGATGCACTCGTAAAGTAACAAGATAAGGAACCTACAACTTACAACCTACTCACCAGGAGGTAAAAAATGGCCAGAAGAGTTGGGATTTGTGCCGTTGCGCAGACGGATTGGGTGCGCGACCGCTGGTACGACCGGTTCCAGGGAATGGCACTGGAAGTCGTGGAGTCACTCCAGGCACAGACCGGGTTGAACTTTACCCGGCACGAACCGGGAGAGGGCATTGATATGTCCATCAGCGTATCCGACGATGTGTTCGATGCCAGGACGATTTCCAACAATGCCATGACGGATGTTTTAGGGGCCCATATGGGGTGCGAGGAAAAGGTCGCGCAAAACGGGATACAGGCTGTTTATTACGGTTTGGCGGCCATTGCATCGGGGCACCATGATATTGTTTTGGTTCTGGGACACTGCAAGGAATCGCAGGGCAAAAGCCGCAACATGGTGACCCACCTGTCATTCGACCCGTTTTATACCCGTCCGGTCGGCCTCGATTTCCGCGCTGCGGCGGGAATACAGGCACGGGCATATGGTGAACGATCCAACGTTTCCGACGGGCAGCTGGCCCGCATCGTTGCCAGGGCCAGGGAAAAAGCCGCCAATAATCCGCACACCCAAAGCCTTGAAAGCGTTACCGAAGAACAGGTGCTTGCCTCGCCCATGATGGCGGACCCCATCCGGGAACTGCACGAGTATCCCATAGCAGACGGCGCGGTGGGGATAATCCTGGCAGCCGAGGATATTGCCGGGAAAATAACGGATAAGCCGGTCTGGATAGAGGGCGTCGGCAACTGCATGGACAGTTTTTTCCTGGGAGACAGGGACCTGTCATCCAATTTTGCCCTGCAGAAAGCGGCCCGGCGGGCCTACGACCGCGCCGGCATCGGCAACCCCCGCGAAGCGATCGATCTTATGGAGTTGTCCGACCAGTATGCCTACCAGCTTCCTATGTGGATGGAAGGGCTGGGGCTCTGCGATGAAGGCAAAGGCGGCCAATGGATCGATGAAGGGGGTCTTGAAAAAATGAATGTCAACCCCTCCGGCGGCATGCTCGGCGGGAATCCCTTGATCCTGGGCGGTTTGGTCCGGACGGCGGAAGCGGCGCTTCAGCTCAAAGGCGAGGCAGGTGACCGACAGGCCGGAAATCCAAAAAAAGCCTTGGCGCATGGTGTTATGGGACCGGCCGGACAATTTCATTCAGTTGTCATTCTTGAACGCAGTTAGGAGGCAAAAAGTCATGAAAAAAAACAGGAACGTCGGAATAATAGGGGTCGGACAATCCGTCTATTCAAGCCACAGGGAAGAGGTCAACCAGCCGGAGATGATTCATGAAGCCATCGCGGAAGCCCTTGAACAGGCCGGAATTGTCATGGATGATGTTGATTGTATTGTTCACGGCAACATGGAGCTTTTCGAAATGGTTCATCAGCCGGACCTCTGGCACAGTCTCGGCACGGGGGCCTACGGCAAGGAGTGCCTGCGGGTGACCACAGGCGGCACTACCGGCGCAACGCTTTGCAGCGCGGCGGATTACCTGGTGGCTTCCGGACTGCATGATATCGTTGTTGCCGTCGGTTTTGAAAAGCTCCAGGAAGGGCATACCACCGGGGGCATCACCAATATGGCCGATCCGTTATGGGCGCGTCAGCTCCAGACCGGCGCCCTGACCGGGATGACGGCCGACGCGATGATCCAGGAGTTCGGCGAAGACCGGGCCAAGCGGGCCTCGATGAAATACCGCATCCTTATGGATAAACACGCCATGAACAACGAAAAGGCGCATCGTCGCCTGGGCCTTGACATGGACCAGGCGGAGGATCTCATGGTCAACTCGCCGGCTCTGGTTGGAGAGCTGCGCATGATTCACATGTGTTCACAAAGCGATGGGGCGTGCGCGATCGTTTTTGCCTCACCGGAAAAGGCGAAACAGCTCTCTGCGCAGCCCGCCTGGGTAAAGGATCATATTACGGTTCACCGGGAGGAATGTTTTTACATATTCGGGGACGCGCCGGTTTTGATGACCCATAAGTACGCCGCCCAAAAGTTGTTCGGCCGCAACAATATCACCGATCCAAAGGAACAGATCGATGTTTTCGAGATGTATGATCCGTCATCATGGTGGGGTTTGGACTGGATCCGGGAGTTTCTTCTCTTGGAAGGCGATGAACACCTTACCATGGTTGAAAATGATGAAATCACGATGAATGGAAAATTCCCCATCAATCCGTCCGGCGGCGTGATCGCGTCCAATCCGATCGGCGCGACCGCAATGGTCCGGGTTGGTGAAGCGGCACTCCAGGTTATGGGCAAAGCCGGGGACCGGCAGGTGCCCGGAAAAGTGGACCAGGCGCTTGCATCCGGTTTCGGGGGGACACTCTGGACGACGCTGCATCTGTTGACAAAAGATGAACCTTGACGGCTTCGTAAAAAGTCCAATATCTGCGACGTACAAAAGCGACTTTTACGCGTCTGCCCATAACAGGGTAAGGCTAAAAAAAATATACAGGAGGCAACCATGACTTTTGGCCCATTGGAAGATTATTCCGGCATGAATGTGGGGGATTACATCGACGATTGCGTAAATCGTTACAGTGATTACCCCTACATGACCTTTTATGATGTGCAATATACCTATGCCCAGTTCCAGCGCAAGGTGCACATTCTGGCCAATGCCTTTAAAAACCTGGGATTCAAAAAAGGTGATTTTATACACGTCTGGGTCCAGAACAGCCCTGAAACATTGATGGCGTATTATGCCGCCATCAAGATCGGCGCGATTGCGGGTCCGATAAACGGCTGGTGGAAGGGGCCCGAAGTCGAGTACCTGTTAAACGACTCCAAAGGATCCGCATTGATCGTTGAAGATCAATACCGGCCCATTTTTGAGGAAATAAAGGAAAATTGCCCCCACCTGAAAACGGTTATAGAAATCGGCGAGGCGCAGTCCGGCGATTACATATCCTTTGACAAACTGATGGCCGAGGGAGACGATGCGTTCGTCACGTGCGAGTGCGACCCCGAAGATTCAGCCTACATTTTTTACACATCCGGTACCACCGGCAACCCCAAGGGGGTGCTGCTGTCCCATAAAAACATCATTGCCGATGCCAAGATGATCAATGCGGCGGCAATGAAGGACGAAAACAAGAATTTTCTCTGCTTCCTGCCGCTGTTTCACGTCAATGCCATGCTGACCTGCATGGCCGGCATGAACAAGGGGCATCACATCATATTGCGAAAAGGCTTTTCCGCAACGGAATTCTGGGAAGTCGTGGAACAGTACAAGGTGAATTTCTGGTCCGCCGTTCCCGCTGTCTACCAGATCCTGCTGTCGGACCCCACGCACAGCAAATATGATCTGTCATCCCTGGAGTTTGGTATCTGCGGGGCTGCGCCCCTGAGCGAAGACCTGATGCGCAATTTTGAAAAAACATTCGGTGTTGAGATCATTGAAGGGTACGGGCTTACGGAAGGGACCTGCGTCAGCACCATCAATCCCCGGGACGGGGTGCGAAAGGTCGGGTCCATCGGCCTGCCGCTGCCCGGTCAGGAAGTGCTTATCGTTGACGAGGGCGGAAACGAGCAGCCGCCTTTTGAACGCGGTGAAATCGTTATCCGCGGCGACAACGTCATGAAGGCATACTATAACAAGCCGGAAGCGACCGCGGAAACCATCGACGAGAACGGGTTCATGCATACCGGCGACGTCGGCATCAAGGACGAGGACGGCTACATTTTCATCGTCGACCGGATTAAGGACATGGTGATCCGGGGCGGGGAAAACATATACCCCAAGGAAATCGACAATTCGCTCGCCAACCATCCCAAAATTATGGAAGCCGCCGTCGTGGGCGTTCCGGACGAGGTCATGGGGGAAGAGTTGAAGGTGTTCATCCTGCCTTCGGACGACACGATTACCGAGCAGGAGGTCATTGACTTCTGCAGGGAGAACCTCGCTTCCTTCAAGGTTCCGAAGTATGTCGAGATCCTGGAGGTCGACATGCCGAGGAATCCCATCGGCAAGGTGCTCAAGAAGACGCTTCGCCAGTGGGCGACGGACGGCGCACCCAAGCGCCAGAAATCCGAAGCCACGGTGGCCGATATTTTCGGGACCATGGAATCGCGGGTCAACCCGGACGGCGTCAAGGGCGTCAAGGCCAATTACGGGTATATCATCACCGGCGAAGGCGGCGGTGAATGGACGGTCTGCGTCAATGACGGCGATGTGAAGGTCCTCGAAGGGATTCATGATCCCGACGTAACCACCACCTGTGCGGCCCAGGACTGGATCGACATCACCTTAGGCAAGCTCGACGGCATGACCGCCTTTTCTTCCGGCAAACTCAAGGTGGAAGGCGATTTGGGGCTTTTGACCAAGGCGACCCAGTTTTTCAAAAAATACCAGCCGCCCAAGGGGGAACCCGAGGTGTCCGTGGCCGATATTTTCGGGACCATGGAGTCGCGGGTCAACCCGGACGGCGTCAAGGGCGTCAAGGCCAACTACGGCTATATTATCACGGGTACCGGCGGCGGCGAATGGACGGTCTGCGTTAATGACGGCGATGTAAAGGTACTGGAGGGCATCCATGATCCGGATGTAACGACCACCTGTGCCGCCAGGGACTGGATCAACATTACCCTGGGCAAGCTCGACGGCATGAGCGCCTTTACTTCCGGGAAGCTCAAGGTGGAAGGCGATATTGGCCTTTTGACCAAGGCCACCCAGTTTTTCAAAAAATACCAGCCACCGGGCGCGGATGCGGAAGAAGCGGCGGAAGAACTGATTGTTTACAAAACCGTGCTGTCCATTCCCCAGCGTTTTGCCACGGGCCCTGTCATGGGCAAGTTTCTAAACGGGTTCAAGGAAAAGAAAATTCTGGCCAACAAGTGCCCCTCCTGCGGAAGGCGGCAGCTCCCGGCCCGGGAAGTATGCGCGGAATGCGTGGTCCGCGCAGACCAGTGGGTGGAGGTGGGCCCGGAAGGATCCATTGCCAAGGCGGATATCACCTATTATGCCAGCCCGGATCCGCTGACCGGGGAGAGTCGGGAGACACCTTACATCTCCGCCCATTTCCTGCTGGACGGGTGCCAGGGACACGAAACGCTGTGGCACGAACTCAACCCGGACGATATCGACAAGTGCAGACACGGCGCAAGGGTAAGGCCGGTATGGAATTCGGACCGCAAGGGCGCCATCACGGATATCCTGTATTTTGAGGTCATCGACTGATGGGCCCGGCCGGCGGGTGTTTTTCCGGATACCTGCGATTCGGACTTTTCAGGAAACCATCGACATTCAATAAAATAAAAAGGATCGACAATGAATAGACCAACTGATGATTGTCATGTCGTTGAGGGAAAACTCGCCCTTCCGTACCAGTATTTTGCCGGAAGGACGGGCAGCCGGTTTCTGATCGGCCTGCGTGACGAGAAAAAAATCATGGGCATCCGGTGCGAGGCATGCGACAAGGTCTTCGTGCCGCCCCGCAAGACGTGCGAACGCTGTTTTAAAGATATTTCCGACAACTGGGTCGAGCTTGGGAACACGGGAACCGTTACCGGGCATACCGTAATCCGTTACGAAGAGCCCCATCAGCCTCTCAAGCCGCCCTACATTCTTGCACAGATCAAGCTTGACGGCGCCGATACCCCCATTACGCATATCGTAAAAGGCATCGGGCTTACAAAAATCAAAACAGGGGACCGCGTTAAGGCGGTTTTTGCCAGGAAAAGCACCTCTTCGATAATGGATATCGAGTGCTTCCGGCCGGCCGGAGAGGGGCCCGGATTTGAACTCGGGTATACCTATGACGAACTGGAAGAAGGGATGTCGGCGTCTTTCACGAAAACCATCAGCGAGTCCGATGTATACCAGTTCGCCGGTATAACCGGCGACTTCAACCCCATGCACGTTAACGAGGACTTTGCCAGAAGAACCCCTTTCGGTACGCGCATCGCCCATGGCGGGCTGCCCCAGAGCCTTATCGCGCCGGTGCTGGGAATGAAGCTGCCCGGTCTCGGTACGGTCATTCCCGAGATCACTGTGCGCTTCAGGAAGCCGACGTATATCGGGGACACGATTACCGCCACCGGTGAAATCGTTGAAAAAATAGAAAAAAGAAAGTGGGTCAGAATGGAGCTGCGCTGGACCAACCAGAATGACGAGTTGGTTGCCGAAGGATCATGTCTGGCCATACCGCCGGTGCCAATGGGGTAAATAAATAGTGACAGCTTCGTAAAAAGTCCAATATCTGCGTTATGCGCAATCCCTCAGAATTTCACGTACACTTAAGTACGCTGCATTCTTCGGGATTGCGCAAGCCTTGATCTTGAACTTTTTACTTTGCCGTCAGAAAGTGATTTTTTACGGGACTATCAATAGTGGCTGAACGAAAACCGTCTTTTTCGCCAATTTCTGCGTCCGGCTCAAATTTTAATCCTCAAAATACGTCAAGTATTCCTGCGGTTAA
>PUOB01000037.1 GCA_003551985.1 Desulfobacteraceae bacterium
AAAACCTTTAGCCGTGTGCAGTTTTTCCCATGGGTTTCATCGCGGAAGTAGCTCACCTCGTCAACCGACTGTGTGATGATAAAGCAGCCCATGCCGTTGTCCCGGCTTCCGTCAAAAAGCGGGGTGGGGACGTTTGCCGGATCAAAATCCGCGCCGCTGTCTCGGAAATCGATGACCAGGTGATCGTCAAATGCCCGGGCGGCAATTTCGATCCGCATGCCGGTTTTCAGGTGGTACGCATGTTTGATGATATTGGTAACGACCTCAACCACGGCCACTTCAATCCCGGCTGCGCGGTTTTCGTCCAGCTTTTCCGGTAAACGCGAGCAGAAGCCAAGGATAAATGCCCGGACGTCCTTTATTTTTTGCAGATCACTGTCGATTTCGATTGTTTCAGTCAGGCGCAGCGGTTCATGCGGGATATCCCCCGTGATACGGACGGCAACGCAGGTAAAATCATCACTGAAAATTTCCGTCCCAGTAAATTCGGTTACTTCCCGCCTGATTTCGGAGACCAGTTTTCTCGCGGGGTGACGCCCATATGCCTCAACGCATCGTATCAGGCGGTATTCATCGAACATCTCGCCTTGGGCGTTTTTAGCCTCTGTAACGCCGTCCGAGTAAAATAAAAATACATCGCCGGGCGCATAGCCGGCTTGAAACTGCATGAATCCCTTGGATTCAGGGAAACCAAGCGGCATATTGGCGCCCCGAAGGAGGTTGACGCTTTTTTCCTCATGACGGTAGTGAATGGTCCGGACGTGTCCGCAATCCACGAAAACAAACCGGTTTTTCGTCAAATCGAAGCGGCCGTAGCAAAGGGTTACGAATGTTTCGAATCGCTCCATCTGGGAGATCATCCGGTTGTGGACGGCGGCCACGAGATGGGCCGGTTCCGGCAGGTTTTTCGATTGTCCGGACATGACGGAATCGTTTAAAACCTTTAAAAATCCGCTTTTGAGTGCAGCCCCGACAAACGCGGCCATGATGC
Organism: Desulfobacteraceae bacterium; assembly: GCA_003551985.1. The sequence continues at coordinate 992 of PUOB01000037.1, forward strand.
CCTTGCCCATTACATCCGCCACCACAAGATCCAGGATGCGCTGATCCTGGCGGATAAAATCGATAAAATCACCGTCTATCTGCTGAGAGGGGATGGTTATGTGCGCAATGTCGAGTCCTTCGATATCTTCCGGCGGTTGGCCGAGAAGCATGGACTGCTGTATCTGAGAGGCAATGAAAAGCTGATGGTGCCTTTCATGCGCCAGTTTCTGCTCGGTTTCACGCAGGCGCTTAGACTGGTTGTAGGCCGCGACGGCCTTCTCGACCAGGGCGATAAGCTGTCTGGCGTTGAACGGTTTGGTCATGTAGTCGAGAGCGCCCTGTTTCATGGCTTCCACCGCGTTGGCAATATTTTCGCTTGCGGTAAGCATGATGGGAGAGAGGTCCGGGAAGTTTTTTCGTATATGGCGGAGGCATTCCATACCGTCGACATCGGGCATTTTCAGGTCTACAACCGCTGCGGATATGTCGTTGGAAAGCCGGTTTATTGCTTCCTGCCCGTTTTTTGCGCTGATCACGGCGTAGCCCGCCTGTTCCAGCTTTTTTCGAAGCAGCAGCCGGGTCCCGGCATCGTCATCCGCAATCAATACCCTGACGGGCATGACGTTTCCGCCGGACTCGTTCGTAAAAAATTCTGTTTCCAATGCTTCAGGCTTGTTCATGGCTGCAAAAACCCGTCCTTTCCCTTTTTAGCCATATGCGCGCGGGTGTTGACCTTTTTGCAGGCCTATTACAACAGGCCATTACGGTGTATCGGGCCCTTCGTCGAAACGGCAGGAGAGGACAATCATGCTGTCCTCCCGCTTTTTGTGTATTTTGTATGGCAGCTTGTGGAAAAGTTTTATCATTCCCTGGTTCGACGGGTCGGTGTAAGCGACAAGCCCGTCGAGGCCGTTGTCTTTCGCCGCATCCGCAAGCTTGGAGAGCAATATGCCGGCGATGCCCTTGCCTTGCCATTCCCGGCTGACGGAGAAAGCGACTTCGGCGATATTGTGGGATTTTTCCAGCATGTAGGCCCCGATGCCGATCACGGATCCGAACCCGAATTCGCCGGTTATCGCCAGGATGGTCAGGTTCCTGATATAGTCCGTTTCAATGATGTTTTCAACGTCGTCCTGCAGAAAACGCGTTTTTTCGTAAAAAAACCGGGCAATGACATCTTTCTTGTCGAGGCTGTAGAAGTGTTCCTGGATTCGCCGGACATCGACCGGCTTGGCGGGGCGAAAGACAATCATTTGATTGTGGATGTTACGTTTTTCCTCCATTCCGGCCGGATATACGCTGCGGATGGAGTCGCCCAGTCGTCGTCCCGGGGTCATGTATCCCATTTCCTTTGCTTTTTCGAATAATTCCGAACGGAAATCGGGGTGGGCCAGGCTGATCATCGCGGTGGCCCGTTCCTGGAGATTTTTACCGAAAAGGTTGACCGCCCCGTATTCGCTGATGACGTAGGATACGTCGTTGCGGGGGACAACCACGGCGCTGCTGCTCAGTTCCGATACGATCCGGCTTTCTTTTCCGTCAATGGACGTCGACGGGATCAGCAGGATGGATTTGCCGCCGGGGGAGATGGTGGCTCCGCGCATAAAGTCCAGCATGCTTGAAACCCCCGCGAAGTAGTTGTGCGGCAGGGCGTCAACCGCGGCCTGGCCGGTGATGTCCATTTCCATGACCATGTTGATGGCGGTCATTTTGTTATTCCGGGCGATGATGCCGGGGTTGTTCACGTAATCGGAGGGGTAGAACTCAATGGATGGATTGTCGTGCACGAATTCATAAAGGTGTGCCGATCCCACCGCGTTGGACGCGACAATTTTGCCGTCATTCAGCCCTTTGTAGCGGTTGGTGATGTTCCCCATCGCCACCAGGTCCATGATGCCGTTGATAACGTACTGGGTGTGCACGCCCAGGTCGTTTTTATCCGCGAGGGCCAGCAAAATGGCTTTGGGGGTGGCGCCCAGGCCCAGCTGGAAAGTGGCACCGTCCTCGATGAGTGTGGCCACCTGCCTGGCAATTTTGTGGGCGCTTTCGAATTCCGGCAGCTGGTGGATGGTCAGCAGGTCCTCGTCGTGCTCGACGATGATATCCACGTCGTTGACGTGTATGAAGCTGTGGCCCAGCACCCGGGGCATGTTCGCGTTCACCTGGACGATTACCATGTCCGCCGATTGAGCGGCGGCCATGCCGACGTCCACGGAGATGCCGAGGCTCATCCAGCCGAAATCGTCGGGGGGCGAGGCCTGGATAAACGCGGCATTCAGGGGCAGGTGCCGCTTGAGAAACAAGTCGCAGACCGCGGACATGTTCATGGGGGTAATAAACGGCCTGTTTGGTGCCAGGTGCTTTGCGCTCGCGGAGCCCTGGTATATATTGCGAATGCTGAACTGCTCAATGCGTTTTTCATTGGCAAGCATTGTAATGGGCGAATTGGCAAGGCTCATCAGGCGAACGATTTCAAGGTCGCTGAAGTAGGCGGCATTATCCACCAGGGATTTGACGAGGTGTTGGGGCTCCCCGCAGGAAGAACCGATAAAGACCCGGTGGCCGGATTTGATCGAGGACATGGCTTGATCGGCGTCCATGCGCTTCTTGATATATTCGTCCGGCCAGTAGTGGGTTACGGGCATGAAGGGGCCTCATACGGTTGGGGTTAGTAGGTTTCGCCCTTTTCATCGACCATGGGCACGAATCTTACGGGAAGGGTTTTTTTTTCAAGTAATTGTCCGTCTATTTTTTCAAGCACAATGAGTTCCTGTTCCCACGCCTGTCCCACGGGAATGATCATGGTGCCGCCTTCGGCCAGTTGCGCCTTGAGGGGGGCGGGGATATCCGTGGGGGCGGCCGTGACCATGATGGCGTCAAAGGGGGCGTGTTCCGGCCAGCCTTTGAATCCGTCGCCGATCTTGACATCGATATTTGTATAACCGGCCTTGCCGAGCGCCTCTTTTGCGCGCAGGCCGAGCGACTCGATAATTTCTATGGTGTAGACATGCGCGACGATTTCCGCAAGCACAGCCGCCTGGTAGCCCGACCCGGTGCCGATTTCAAGGACGCGGTCCGTTTCCTTGAGGTCCAGGGCCTGGGTCATGAAAGCCACGATGTACGGCTGGGAAATGGTCTGCCCCTCGCCGATGGGAAGCGGCCGGTCTTCGTATGCCATGTGCCGGAGGTGTTCCGGCACGAACCGGTGACGGTCGACTTTTTTTAAGGCGGAAAGCGTTTTCGGATCGTCGATGCCCCTGGCGACGATCTGTTCCTCGATCATTTTCATTTTTCGGCCTTGAAACGGGCTTTCGCTTTCATCGTTATTATCGGCGCCTGCTATTAATGTAATGGTTTGTCCCGCCTGTGCAACCCCAATCCCATGGCCGGCGCTGAAGGCGGCAACGGCGAAAATCGCCGCAAGAAGAGCCGTCAATCCAGGCAAGATGGATTTTCTGGTGAGCTTTTGCATCCTGTATCTCTGTCGGTTGTAAGTTATAAGTTGTAAGTTGTAAGTTGTAAGTTGTCGGTTATAAGTCGTTCGTTATATTGCCGTTTGTGTTTATACCATTATATGCAAGCTTTTTCAATTGTTTCATGTTCAATAAATACCGGAAACCGACCACGTGGACAGACTGCATTTTTCAAGGCGCTATCCGGCAACGATGCGGGGTTGATGCGCCTCCTTCGCCGGCGCATCCTATGACCTACAACCTACAACTTACAACTTACAACCGACATCTTACAACTTAATTGACACCCGGCCGGCGGCATAGTAATAATTTATCATTATTATTGTTTTTATAATTCTTTCAGTAACGGGCGGCAAAAAGATGTCCAACCAGACGTTTCACTTTCGCATGTTTGCCTGGCTTTTCATGGCGGCTGTTTTGCTGCTTCTTCCCGCTTCCTTCCAGGCGCAGGACAATGACGGGCCCGGCACAATATATATCGTTGAAGTTTCAGGGAATGTTGATCCGGGGATGGCCGCGTACATTAAGCGGGCATACCGTGAGATAACAGATGCCGGCTTCGCTCTTGTGGTCCTGGAGGTCGACACCTACGGCGGGCGCGTGGATTCCGCCATGGAAATCGTCGATACGCTGATTGGCTTTCCCGAGGGGAAGACCGTCACCTTTATACCGGAAAAAGCCATTTCCGCCGGCGCGCTGATCTCTCTGGCGTCGAGCCGCCTGGCAATGGCCCCCGGTTCAACGATCGGCGATACCGCACCCATCGCCATGACGCAGGAAGGCCCGGAAATGCTGGGGGAGAAGTTCCAGTCGCCGATCCGCGCCAAGTTCAGGGCCCTGGCGGAAAGAAACAATTACCCCGTGGCCCTTTCCGAGGCAATGGTGACCCCGGAAATCATCGTCTACGAGATCGTAATGGACGAAGGCGAGGCCCGATACATGACCCATTCGGCCTACGAGGACCTGACGGAAGCGGAACTGGAGCGGGTCTCTTCCAGGAGAACCGTGGTCCAGGAGGGCCAACTGCTGACCATGCATGACCGGGAGGCGGAAGCATTCGGCTTTTCGAGCATGACGGTCCCGGATATTCCCGCCCTGTTATCCGCCATGGGGTATGAGGATTATGACCTGGTGCGTTTTTCGCCCAGCTGGTCGGAACACATGGTCCGGGTTATCGGCAGCATCGCCCCTATTTTGCTCATGATCGGCCTTGCCGCGCTTTATATTGAAATGCAGGCGCCGGGGTTCGGTTTTCCCGGGGCCATCGGGGTGCTTTTACTGGCCATTGTTTTCTTCGGCCAGTATATGGTGGGATTGGCCGACTATACGGAATTTCTGATCATCCTGCTGGGGCTTGCCCTTATGGGGGTGGAGGTTTTTGTTCTGCCGGGTTTCGGGATTTCGGGGCTGGCCGGGGCCGGTCTTATCCTGATCGGGTTTATCCTCGCAATGCAGGACTTTGTCATTCCGGATCCGGACATCCCCTGGCAGGCGGACTTGCTCGTCAGCAACCTTATCAGGGTTCTTAGCGCATTTATTATGGCGTTTATTCTTGGATTGGCGGTGGTTCGGTTTTTGCTGCCCCGGTTTTCAAGCAGAAGCGGTGGTCCGTTTCTTGTGACGGATCTCAAGGACGCCCATGCGGATTCCGAGGAGACCAAGCGTGTAAACGTTGGTGATGCCGGCGAGGCCCTGACGTATCTGCGCCCGTCGGGGAAGGCGGAAATAAATAATGAAATATTTGACGTGATTGCCGATAACGAGTACATAGAAAAGTCGACACCCGTGGTGGTTTCGCAGATACGCGGCAACTGGATTGTCGTTGAGAGAAAGGATCAGCCTTGAACAGTGACTGGACGATACCGCTGATATTTCAGCTCGCGGGGGCAGTGGTTTTGATGGCCGAGGTCCTGCTCCCCTCGGGCGGCGTGCTTTCAATCATTGCCGCCGGGCTTTTCGTGTACTCGATTTATCTCGCGTTTACCTCGATTTCTTTTGATGCCGGGGTGATGCTGATTATGGCCGACATTGTCATTTTGCCCATTCTTGCCATCATCGGGCTGAAAGCGCTGGGCCGGTCACCCCTGGCGCTCCGGTCCTCCCTTCAGAAATCCGACGGGGTGGTGTCCTATGATGAAAAACTCTCCGATCTGGTTGGGAAGGAAGG
>PUOB01000071.1 GCA_003551985.1 Desulfobacteraceae bacterium
GACACGATTTTCCCCGCTAACGCCTTCTGGTCTTCCAGGGGTGTCACCACGTAAAACCGATTGACGCCGTATGTTTTTGCAGCCCGGGCGATATCGTGGAGATCCAGGTTGGTTATCGCCGATGCCAGGGTCTCGCCTTGGCGTCCCTTGACCGGGTAATGAACCAAAGCAAGGCTCAGACGGGCCGCCATATGGGCGGACGTATGTGCTTCGCTGTTCAATCGGCGTCCTCCAGAATCGTTTCCATATACCGGCGCCATTTTTGCAAAATACGCTTCTCAGCCGGCGAAAAACGCCGCTTTTCCAGAAGATCCGGGCGCTTTAAAAACGTCCGGATCAGGGCGGATTCAAGCCGCCACTGTTCGACATCCCCGTGATGACCGGATAGCAGCACATCCGGCACCGATTCGCCTTCAAACCGTCGCGGCCGGGTATAATGCGCGTGTTCGAGCAGCCCGTCCGAAAAAGAATCCGATTCCGGGGAGTCCTCGTTTCCAAGCGCCCCCGGAATAAGGCGGGTAACCGCGTCCATAACAACCATGGCCGCAAGCTCTCCGCCGGTCAGGATATAATCACCGATGGACAGTTCGTCGTCTATATAATGTTCGTAAACCCGCTCGTCAACCCCTTCGTATCGGCCGCATACGAATATAATGCCCTTGCCGCGGGCCAGGCCCCGGGCTTCGCGCTGATCGAACCGCCTGCCCTGGGGGGACAAAAGGATGGTCGTCGACCCCGGTGACGCCTTTTGGGCCGTGCGTATCGCGCCGGCAAGGGGCTCGGGCTTCATCACCATTCCGGAACCGCCGCCGTAGGGCCGGTCGTCCGTGACCCGGTGCCTGCCTTCAGCGAAATCCCGGATGTCTGTCGCATCTATTGTGACGCGGCCGCTTTCAATAGCCCGCCGGATAATGCCATGGGACGCAAAAGCGTCAAACATGCCGGGAAAGATCGTTAAAACCGTAAAATCCATCCTTCCCTTAGCGCCTTCCTTTTACAAACCTTCCGGTTACAAACCTTCCGGCAGATCAACCACCATGCGGCCGCATTCAAGATCGATTTCCACAACCACCGACGCAATGGCCGGTATAAGGGTCTCGGCATCGTCTCTTTGAACGACAAACACATCATTGCTGCCGGTTTCGATCATGGATGCCACCCGGCCGATGTATTGTTCGTCTGTGCCGTATACCGCCAGCCCGATCAGGTCGCACCAGTACCACGTGTCGACATCGGTTTCAGGCAAGGCCGATCTTGGAATAAAAAGACCCGCCCCGACGATTTTTTCCGCTGCATCACGATCGTCTATGCCCTCAAAGCAAACCCGGATAATGTTTTTGTGCGGTTTTGCCCCACGCACCGTGCAAGGGGTCAACAGCCCCTCATCCGTCCGAAGCATGACCCGGCTTCCCGGCTCAAAAAACGTCATGTCCTCGGCCATTTTAAACACCTTAAGTTCTCCTTTGACGCCAAAGACACCTACGATTTTCCCTATCTGGAGAACCCGGCCATGATCCATTTCGTCCGTTAGTCTTCTACGATTTCCAGCACAGTGCGTTTTTTAACCTTGGCGGATGCGGCGTTCAATATCGTCCGCATCGCCCTGGCGGTGCGCCCCTGTTTTCCGATCACTTTCCCCAGGTCTTCCTTGGCCACCTTAAGCTCGAGCACGGAGGTCTGGTCTCCTTCCACCTCCGTAACCGTCACTTCATCCGGATTGTCCACAAGCGCCTTTGCAATGTAGTCGATCAGCTCTTTCATAGATCCATCTCCTTTAATGGCTGCCGGGAAATTTCGAATCGAAACCGTGACGACTTCGCAAAAAGTCTTCTGATCATGACTTTTTACGAGTTCATCAAGCCGTGGTCAAACAAACGGCCTTCGCCTGCCAGGCGACTATGCGGAAGGCGCAGCTGTTTTTCCGAAGCCCTCTTTCTTGAGAAGGCTCTTCACCGTGTCGGTCGGAATGGCACCCTGCTCCATCCAGTGGGCGATGCGGTCCGCTTTCAGAGAGACCTGCGCCGGTTCCACCATCGGGTTATAGGTGCCGACGTTTTCAAGAAACCGGCCGTCCCTGGGGAAACGGCTGTCCGCCACAACGATTCTGTAAAAGGGTTTTTTCTTGGCACCATGCCTTGCCAGCCTGATTTTAACTGCCATTTATCGCTCTCCTTTTAGAAAGGCATCATGCCGCGGGGCATCCCGCGCATTTTGCCGCCCTTGTTAATCTTCTTGAGCATTTTCAAGATCTGGTTATAATTCTTCAACAGTTTATTGACGTCCTGGACCGTCGTTCCGCTCCCCCTGGCAATCCGCTTTCGGCGGCTGCCGTTGATGATGTTGTGGTAACGTCGCTCGGCCGGCGTCATGGAGTTGATGATCGCCTCGATCCGCACGAGCTCCCTGTCATCCACGTCAACATTTTTCAACTGCTTGCTTTTGCCGATGCCGGGTATCATTTTGAGCAGATCGCCGACGGACCCCATCTTTCGCACCGACGACATCTGGTCGCGGAAGTCCTCAAGGGTGAACTCGTTCTTCTTGAGTTTTTTCTCCAGTGCCGCCGCATCTTTTTCATCCACCACCCCCTGGGCTTTTTCAATAAAGGAGAGCATATCCCCCATATTGAGGATTCGGGAAGCCATGCGGTCCGGATGAAACTTTTCCAGGGCGCCGGATTTTTCCCCGACGCCAACAAATTTTATCGGCTTTCCGGTCACGGCCCTGATGGACAGGGCCGCACCGCCTCTGGCGTCGCCGTCCATCTTGGTCAGAACCACGCCGCCGATATCGAGTCGCTCGTCAAAAGACCGGGCGATATTGACCGCGTCCTGACCGGTCATGGCATCGGCCACCAGCAGAATATCCGAGGGTTTGACCGTTTTTTTGATTTCCGAGAGCTCTTCCATGAGCGCCTCGTCCATGTGCAGCCTGCCCGCCGTGTCATACACCAGCGTATCGCAGCCTTCTTCGGCGGCGGCCTTTTTGGCCTGCCGGGCGATATTGACGGGCTGCATATCCGTTTTCGAATCAAAAACCGGTACGGAAAGCTGGCCGCCCAGTTTTTGCAACTGGTCGATGGCAGCGGGCCGGTGAACATCCACCGGCACCAGGTACGGTTTGCGCCCCTCCTTGCGGAGGTAAACAGCGAGTTTTCCGGCAGTGGTGGTCTTCCCGGATCCCTGCAGGCCCACCAGCATGATCGACGCCGGGGCCGGGCCGGACAAGTCAAGGTCCTCGTTTTCCGAGCCCATCAGCGCGGTAAGTTCCTCGTTTACGATCTTGATCACCTGCTGGGCAGGCGTCAGGCTCGACATCACCTCGCGGCCCACCGCCCGCTGCCGGATACCGGCGATCAAGTCCTTGACCACTTTGTAGTGGGCATCGGCCTCGAGAAGCGCCATACGGACTTCCCGAAGGCCCTCCTCGATATTTTTCTCGTTGAGCTTGCCGTGCCCTTTGAGCTTTTTAAAGGTGCTGTTCAGTTTGTCGCTTAAATTATCAAACATAGCGCGGTATCTGCTGAATCCAACATTTTTACCATATTGTCGTCCATGATTATATCAAAACGAATCTTGTCAGATTAATATTTACATCTTGTCATGTCAAGCACAATGATTTACTATAAATATTTTTATAGGTTCAATTCCATTTAGCCGGGTGGCCGGTGCCGCCCTCAGCAACCGTGCGGTGCCCGCCCGATGTTGCTCACGGGCGGCCCCGGCCGCCCGGCTATGAAATTGGTCATTTATATAAGGTCAAAAGCCGGCGCCAATAAAGCCGGTTACCCTGATCTCCGGCATACAAAAGGCCGTACAAAATGATCAATGTAAACCGGTTGGTGCCGGGTGTCGCCCGAAAAAATCAGCCTTTGAATTCAAGTACGCGGGATTAACAATATGACCCCGCCGTTTACGAAGCCGTCAATAATACCCTGTTATTATAGTGGGGATTAACAACGCAGGCAATGAAAAAAGCCATACAAGAGGCAGAAAAAACAGATATCACCGAACTGAGCCGCGATCAGCTGTCAGCATGGTTTGAATCGGAAGGGATGCGCGCTTTCCGCGCGGATCAGGTCATGCGGTGGATATACGGCCGGAAAGCCGCCGCTTTTGAGGATATGACCAATATCGCCAAATCCGTGCGCGACCAGTTGTCACGCCATTTCACGATCCGTCCACTCGCCGTCGCCGATGACCGGAGCGCGCCTGACGGCACCCGCAAACTTGCATTTTCGCTTGCGGACGAAAACCGCATCGAAAGCGTACTGATCGGCGAAAAAGACCATTATACCCTGTGCATTTCCACGCAGGCCGGATGCGCCCTGGGATGCACTTTCTGCATGACCGCAAAAAACGGACTGATAAGGAACCTCACGCCGGGGGAAATGATCGGACAGGTCATGGCGGCACAGCGGATGTGCCCGGAGGACAAACCCCTGACCAATATCGTACTCATGGGCATGGGCGAGCCCCTTGCCAACTACGAAAACGTCATGCAGGCCCTGGACATCATCACCGATGCCGACAACGGGCTTAAATTCGCCGCCCGCCGGATCACCTTGTCTACAGCCGGAATTGCCCCGAAAATCGCCGCCATTGCGAAAGAAACCAAGGTCAGGCTGGCGATTTCCCTCAATGCGCCGGACAATGCCACCCGCAGCCGCCTTATGCCCATAAACAGGACCTACCCCATCGAAACACTCCTGGACGCCTGCCGGGTTTACGCCCGCGCGCACCGGGACCGGATCACCTTTGAATACATTCTGATAAAAGGCGTCAACGACTCGCCCGAACATGCCGTAAAACTGGCGAAGCTGCTGGCGCCCATTCGCGGAAAAGTCAACCTCATTCCCTTCAATTCCCACGAGGGATCCGTCTACGAGCGACCGGACATGCAAACCATCGAGGCATTTCATGCCATTTTGATCGAAAGGCACTGCACCACGATGATCCGCTGGAGCAAGGGGGACGAGATCTCCGCCGCATGCGGACAACTCGCGGCAGGCAAAAAGGCGGGATAAACATCGGGACAGCGGCCGGAGCCGAAAAAGCCCGGCCGGGTCATGCCCGGCCGGGCTTTCGCATTGCAACTGGGCACAGCGCGGGTAAACCGTCCGTTAGAAGCTGTACTGCGCGCGAACCAGGAAAATGTTGGGAGAATCATCGCCAATGTCTGTTTCCAGGCTGTCGCTGCCTTCCACGTCAACGAAGATGTAGTTCGCCATGAAGCGGACATTGCTCCGGGCATAGTAATTGACGCCCAGCGTGATGTTCTCCTGCTCGCCGCCGTCAACCCCCGAGTCGTTCAGATCGACGTGGCTGTAACGGGCGGCGACTTCCCAGGCGCCCAGGGTCTCGTTTGCCGGCGTGACGCCCCCGAACACCCCGTTCCGGTAGCTCCGGGACTCGCCGGTGAACAGGTAGCTGGCCTGCACATGATAACCGTCGAACGTGGGATCGTCGTTGTCATTGTCAATATCCACCATCATGTACTCCGCTTCCATTGAAAACGGGCCGCGTTGGAATGCCAGCTCCAGGCCCCCCTTGAAGGTGCTGTCAACATTATCAATATCACCAGTGCCGATAAGCTGGATCGCTGAGTCCGCCCGGGCTTCCGGCCGATCGGAAAAGCTGATCGTGTCATAATCCTGGCGGTCCTCGTAGGCTGCGGACAGTCCGAGGTGGACCATCATGCTGCCGGTGGAAAGCGGGTTGACGTATACGCGCCCGCCCACGCCCATGGGCATGTCCTCGCCGCCCTCGTCATCTTTGTCCCCCATGGAACGGCCGTAAACCATAGACTGAACGCCGTAAAAACCGGCATGGTAGTCATACCCAAGCCCCATCCGAAAAGCGTCGGTAAAGGGTGCGATGCTGGAAGCGCGTTCGATGAAGGTGATATTGTTGGAGCTGGTAAGTTCATTCAGCCCCATGGGCACCTTGAACTGGCCGATCTTGAGGTTCCCGCCGTAAAGCGAGCGGTTGAGCATAACCGCCCTGGCGCCAACGTTTTCCTCGGCAAAATCGTACTCGATAGTGAACGACCAGTTGGGATCCAGGCTTCCCGACATGCCCATACGGGCGCGGCGCGCATTGAAGCCGTCGCCGAATGACACCTCATCCTCGTCGTGCCACCCGGCATCCAGGTGCATGCGCCCACGGACGCTGATGTTCGGATAATATTCTTCAGTTATGACGCCCTGGTTCTCCAAATAGTCCGACAGGCCTTTGGCGCTTGCATCGGTTCCGGCACCCATTCCCATGCCGCATGCCATCACGGCAACCATGGCCAATAAAAACAACTGCTTCATCTTTGAGCCTCCTTCATGCTTCTTTTTTCAGGGATGAATAGAATCAATAGCGGCGCATTCGCCAAATGCCAAGCGGCCGCCTCGTTTATCAAAACACATTAATCCTTTTTCCTGCGAAGCGCAAAAATTATTTTCACCGCCTTCCCGGCGTTACGGCCGAATCGGCGGAGGCCGGGCTGTTTTCAGGCTGCATGTTTTTTCGTGGACTGAAGGCTTTTACCGCCCGTTCAAGCTGAACATACGCATCTTCACGGCCATGCGCTTCTTCGTGGATGGCCGGGGCGTA
>PUOB01000227.1 GCA_003551985.1 Desulfobacteraceae bacterium
CTGGGATATTACCTTGTAAATGTGCTTCATACGGGGGCTTGTGCCTACGACACGACCGAAATGAAGGCTTTCCTTCAAAACATCGTCAAGGTGGTCTCTTTCCTCGGAAAGGGTTTTGAGTCTCAACGCTTTTGACACGGTCTGCTTCAACTCGTCATTGTCAAAAGGCTTCGGGAGATAATCGTAGGCGCCTTCATTCATTGCTTCCACGGCGTTTTCTGCGGTTGCATAAGCGGAAATCATGATGACGACGCTCTCCGGATATTTTGCCTTGGATTTTTTGAGAATGTCGATGCCGCTCATGTCGCCCAGCCGTATGTCGCACAGCACAAGGTCGTAAAAATGATTGTCAAGAATCTGCAGCGCCTGTTTCCCACTTGGGGCGACATCCACATGATATCCTTCGGCGACGAGCATCAGCTCAAGGAACTCCCGCATGCTCAACTCGTCGTCGACGATAAGTATTTTATTTGACAAATCAGTCATATATAAACAAAAGTAAAGGTTTTACATTAAGTTTGACGACTTCGTAAAAAGTCCAATATCTGCGTTACGCGCGATTCCCGAAGAATATCACGTACGTTTAATCGGGCGAAAGATTTTTCGCCCCTACACGAAGAGGTTGCGCAAGCCTTGATCTTGGACGTTTTTCAAAGCCGTCTGGCTCCGACTTTTGTCTCCCGATTCACGACGGGTTTTTTGTAGGGGCGAATAATCATTCGCCCTTATGGCGGGCGAATGATTATTCGCCCCTACGGTTCTGAAAAGTTTGACAAGCCTAAATTCGAGACTTTTTACGGTGCCATCAAGTTTGTGTTAAAATTATGGACGATACGACCGTTTATAATCGTATAAGCAGCCGCCCCTTTCATTGACCACCCGTCAAAGGGGGTGTTGCGGCTTTTGGAGTAGCCCTGCGCCGCATTGTATTCAAAGGTCTTCCGGGGATCGATAACCGTGATGTCCGCAGGCGCCCCGATATCAAGAGAGCGCTGCACGCCGATAATCCGTGCCGGATTGACGGACATTTTCTCTATGAGCCGGGGCATGTCCATGACACCCTTTTCAACCAGGGCAAGCGCCAGGGGAAGAGCTGTTTCAAGCCCGATGATCCCATTTGCCGCCGCATCGAATTCAACCGCCTTGTCGATCTCCGCATGAGGGGCGTGATCGGTGGCAATCACGTCGATGGTGCCGTCCGAAAGCGCCTCGCACACAGCGGCCCTGTCTTCTTCCGATCCAAGGGGCGGGTTCATCTTGGCATGGGTGTCATAGGATGCGACGGCCGCGTCAGTCAACGTGAAATAATGAGGGGCGGTTTCCGCGGTAACCGGAACCCCCCTGGCCTTTGCCGCCCGAATCGCCGTTATGGATTCAGCCGTACTGACATGAGCGATATGAACCGGACAACCGGTCAGTTCGCTCAATGCGATATCCCGCATCACCATGATGCTTTCCGCCGCATTGGACACCCCGGAAAGCCCCAGGCGTGTTGCAAACGCCCCTTCATTCATGGCGCCGCCCCCAAGGTAAACGTCTTCGCAATGGGAAATCACGACGACACCTGCACCGTTGGCATACTCAAGGGTTCGCCGCATCAGGAGGGAATCGAACACGGGGCGCCCGTCATCTGAAACCGCCACGATACCGGCGGCCTTCATATCGCCGATTTCCGCCATTTGCCGGCCTTCCAGGCCGATACTCACCGCACCCACCGGATAGACCCGGACGGCGTTGAAAGACGCGGCCTTATCGATGATATAGCGCGTAACCTGGGCATTGTCGTTGACCGGCGAAGTGTTGGGCATGCAGCACACGGCGGTAAACCCGCCGGCCGCGGCCGCCCGTATGCCGGATTCGATGGTTTCCTTGTGTTCCTGGCCGGGTTCTCTCAAGTGGACGTGCATGTCGATCAACCCCGGGGCCACGATGCACCCGGCGGCATCGATTTCCGTATCGGGTCTGGGACTGGCGGGCACACCGGGACCGATTTCTGAATCCGCCGGCCCGACGGCGGCGATCCGGCCGTCAACGATCAGCACATCGGCGATCCGGTCTGTTTTCCCGGGGTCGAGCACCCGCCCGTTTTTAATCAGAATCCGCATTGCGAACACCTCCGGCAAGCAGGTAAAAAACGGACATCCTGACGGCAACGCCGTTGGTCACTTGTTCCAGGATGATCGAATTGGGGCCATCGGCTGCCTCCGGCGCAATTTCAACGCCCCGGTTAATGGGCCCGGGATGCATGATCAAGGCATCGGGGCGGATCTTTTTCAGCCGTGTGCGATTCAGCCCGTATCGGGACGCGTATTCCCGCTCGGAAGGCATCAGAAAATTCTGCTGCCGCTCCTTTTGAATTCGCAGCATCATTATTACATCGGCATCGGCAATGGCGTCATCCACGTTTTTAGCGACAGAAGCCCCAAATGTGTCAATGCCCGCAGGCATCATCGTGGGCGGGCCGGAAATGGTCACGCTTGCCCCCATGCGGGAAAACCCGGCGATATTGGACCGCGCAACGCGGCTGTGTGCAATATCCCCGACAATCGCGACTTTCAGGCCGGAAAGGTCCTTTTTGATTTCCCGAACACTCATTAAATCAAGCAGCGCCTGGGTGGGATGGGCGTGCATACCGTCACCGGCGTTAACGATGCATGTGGAAAGGTGTTTTGCCAGAAGGTGCGGGGCACCGGCCGCCGAGTGGCGCATCACAAGAATATCCGGACGCATGGCCTCGATGTTTCTGGCCGTGTCAATCAGGGTCTCCCCCTTTGTGAGGCTGCTTGTGGATGCGGCAATTGAAATGGAATCCGCGGACAACCGTTTTGCGGCGATATCAAAGGAAACCCGCGTTCGGGTGCTTGGCTCCACGAAAAACAAGACAATCGTTTTGCCGCGAAGCGTGGGCACTTTCTTGATCGACCGCTCTGAAATTTCCTTCAACCCGGAAGCCGTGTCAAGGATCAGGGTGATTTCCTCCCTGGAAAGGGAATCGATATCCAGAATATCTTTTTTTGTCCATTTCATCGCAGACAGTCTCGTAAAAGTCGGTTCAGACGGCTTCCGCCTAACGCAATACCATACCAATCCTTGACCACCTGGGCCAGAGCTGCTCCCTGTCCCAGGACCAGTAGATGATGAACGCCTTCCCCTTCAGTGCCCGTTCCTCCACATTCCCCCAGAAACGGCTGTCATAGCTGTTGTCCCGGTTGTCCCCGAGAACAAAAAATTCATTTTCCGGCACCGTTTCGGGACCGAAATTATCCCTTGGGCCCGCCTCCCCCGGAATGAAATGGTCCTCCGTGTACTGGGTGTATCCCTGCTCAATGGGCTCGCCGTTGACATAGACGACCTTGTTCCGGATCTCAACTTCGTCCCCGGGCAGACCGACGACCCGCTTGATGAAATCCTTGTCCGGCTCCACCGGGTATTCAAAAACAATAATATCACCCCTTTCAGGTTCTCCCAGGGAAACCAGGGTGATGTCGCTGAACGGCAGGTCAATCCCGTATGTAAACTTGTTGACCAGGATATGATCGCCTATCTGGAGCGTCGGCTTCATGGATCCCGAAGGGATCTTGAATGCCTGGACAATGAATGCCCGTATGAAAAGCGCCAGCAGAATGGCGATGAAAACGGCCTCGAGGTTCTCTCTTAACCGGCTTTTTTTTCTGCCGGCAAGTGCTTCTTCAGATTGCTTTTTATCTTTTTTCAAGTCCGGATATTTCCTTGTTAGTCTACCTTTTCCGCAATATCATCAAGCTTGCCGGTAATATTGTTTCTGATCCATTGCGCATCCCACCATTCATAGGGATTGACAAAAACGTTGCCCAAAATCACTGAAAAATGAAGGTGGTCCCCGCCGGCGAGGCCGGTTGTGCCGGTATTGCCAAGGGCGTCGCCCTTTGACACGAAATCACCGACACCCACATCAATGCGGCTTAAATGCGAGTAAAGGGACATCAGGCCGAACCCATGGTCAATGACCACTGTATCGCCATAAATCCCGGCCCAGTCCGCAAAAACCACTTTTCCATGATTGGCCGCAGGAATCGGAGCGTGCCGAAGGGATGCAAGGTCGACGCCCATGTGCACCCCCCTGTCAATGACCTCGCCATTTTTAACGTAGGTCCGGTAGTCGGCGAATCCCGCCCTGCGCTGGGCCCTGGGCAGGGCTGTAAAACCGCCCTCCCAGTGCATGGTACTATCTGAATCTTCATGAAGGGACAGGAGTTTGGCATCATTTCTCATACGCAGTTCATTGTTGATAAACAAAAACTGCTCAATGCGGTCCCCGTCAACCGGCATACCTGGTTCCGACTGGAACTCCGGCAGCACCTGGCGAAGGAAATTATTCGATATATTGAGGCTTTCCGAGTCAAAGGCCCGGTTCTGGATATAGTGGTGCAGTCCGCTTTGCCCCTGGTTTCCGGCCCTGTCCCGGGCATAAAGGCTTATGTCGGTGTCGGATCCCTGGTCATGTCGCAACGCAAAAAAGGCGAGGTAAACGTGCTCCTCTTCGAAATAACCGGAATAACCCTGAAAAAAATTGTCACCGACACGGACGCCATGTTTTTCGCACGGCTCTGAAAGCCGATAGATCACCAGTCCGGATCCGCCCTGGCTGATATTATGCTGCCGCGTCAGCGCTGAAATTCGCGGCGGCGTTGAGTCGATGACGATTTGTTGTTCCGCGTAGGCCGAATTTCCGGAAAGACGCTGTCGCCAGGAGCGGTCCCAGGCCGCTACCCGCAGCAATGCCTCGCCTTCCTTGAGCCCCTTTTCCCGGACATCGATATCCAGGGTAACGTCCACCTTATGGTATGCCCCGCCTTCGTCGCCTCTTTGTCCGTAATCCCTGTCGATAAGGGTCACCTCCCGGCCGTCCTGAATCACCGAGGCAAAGACCCTTCGGATGCCGCTTTTTTCGTCATGCACGTTGACCGGGATTTGCGTTTCAGCCGGGATGAATTCATTGTCAAGAGTAACGGTTATAACCGGCGCTTGGCCTTCAAATTTAGTCACCACCAGCCAGGAAACCGATGCGATCACCGCAATGCCAATAATGCCGAAAAGCATGAATTTCAGTTTGCTCTTGCGCTCCCTGCGTTTAAAGTTCATCTATTACATCCTGTTTCAGATTCTGTTGCATGCAGTGCCCATTTACAGACGTGCTTTTAGCAGTTTGACGCTGTTTGGGCAAGGTCTTATTTTTGCCGTCTTGACTTTTACGCACTTGCGGGTTAACACGATTCACGGTGCAATTGTCAGGGCGGGGTTATTTTGTTTCAATGTTTCGCTGCTTCAAGGGAGACGCATAATGGATCCGGTAAAGATAAAAAATGTCACCATCGGCGGGGGTGCTCCACTGGTTCTGATCGCCGGCCCCTGTGTTCTTGAAGATGATATCATGGCGATGAATATCGCCTCAACGCTTAAGGAAATAACGTCCCGGCTTGAAATCGGTTTTATATTCAAGGCCTCCTACGACAAGGCGAACCGCACCGCTGTCAGCGCCTTCAGGGGCCCGGGCCTTGCAAGGGGCCTGAAGCAGCTTGCTGCGATTCGATCGTCGCTGGATATTCCGGTCACATCGGATGTGCACCGGTTATCTGAAGTGGAAGCGGCCGCACGGGATCTCGACATGATTCAGGTTCCGGCGTTCTTATGCCGCCAGACCGACCTCGTAGTCAAAATAGCAGAAACCGGCAAGCCGATCAATATTAAAAAGGGACAGTTTCTCGCTCCCTGGGATATGGCCAACGTGGTCGACAAGGCCAGGTCCACGGGCACCCGGCGGATTGTCCTGACGGAACGCGGTGCCATGTTCGGCTACAACAACCTGGTGGTTGACATGAGAAGCATCCGCATCATGCAGCAAACAGGCTGTCCCGTCGTTTTCGATGCCACTCACAGCGTCCAGCTGCCAGGCGGCGCGGGGTCATCGTCGGCCGGCCAGCGCGAATTCGCACCGGTTCTTGCCCGAGCCGCCGTTGCCGCAGGCGCGGACGCCGTTTTCCTCGAAGTTCACCCCGATCCCGACAGGGCATTATGCGACGGGCCCAATGCCGTTCCGCTGGGCGAGGTCGAAACCCTTTTAAAAACGCTCTTGTCAATCCGCCGTGCATTAAAAAATGAATAACCGTTTTAAACCATGCGACAATGTATTATATTTAAAATATGACGGCTTCGTAAAAAGTCCAATATCTGCGTTATGCGAAATTTCCGGCGACATTCATCACGCCATGGCGTGACTCAATTCTTCGGAAATTTCGCAAGCCTTGATCTTGAACTTTTTACTTTGCCGTCTGAAGCCGACTTTTTACGAGACTGTCAAAATATGACAAACAAAATACTCGAAACGGTGAGGCTCCTCCTGATGGATGTGGACGGTGTTCTCACCGATGGATCGATCGTTTATTCAGGCGATGGCCCTCAAACCATGCGCTTTAATGTCAAAGACGGACTCGGAATTCGGATGCTGCAGGATGCCGGTGTCATCGTTGGCATTATAACCGGCCGGAAATCCGCGGCGCTGTCACGGCGGATGCGCGAATTGGGCGTCGCGATGTGCTTTGACGGTGTTTCGGATAAG
>PUOB01000348.1 GCA_003551985.1 Desulfobacteraceae bacterium
CCGATAGTATGATTATATGCACAAGGGCTTCATCTCCCCGGTCGTCCGATAAAAGGGCATGGACCATGTTTTCCCGCCATTCAAGCCGAATGTCATCCGGATGGGCGTCAAGGAGTTTTTCGAAGGCGTTGATGGAAGATGACACGGCGTCATCCATTAGCCAGGTTACGGCTGCATAATAAAGGTATTCCGGTTCTTTGGGGTCTGCCGTGTCATAGGCTTTTGTGAAGTTTTCAGCGGACAGGGCATAGTTTCCCTGCTCGTAATGGACCCGCGCCAGGTTGAGCCGTGCGTAGGTGTGATCCGGGTCGCGTTCCAACGCCTGCTCATATGCCTTGCCCGCTTTTTGGGGGGCTTCTTTTTGGAGGTGGATGTTGCCAATGGCAAAATAGATTTCCGGGTGGTGGTATCCCCGGGGATCGGGGCTGTCGGGGTCGGGGTCTTTTTTCCCCCGCGCCTGGAAATTCTCAAGCACTTCAAGCGCCCGGTCATGGGCGCCTTCGTCCATATGCGCATGCACCTTTGACAGGACGACCCGGGCGGCCGTCGGCAGTTGGGCCCCCCATGCAGGGGCACAAAGCATCATAACCGGAAAAAGTAAGCAAATGATTTTGGCCAGGCGGGTCATAATTTGGATGCATCCGGAAAAAAGTGGCTAATTTAGTTCAAAACGTATGGTGGTCTCCGCAACGGTCCTCACCGGCACGCCGCCTATGGTGCCCGGCCTGAAGCGCCAGTCCGAAACGCAGTCAATGACGGCCTTGTCAAAAACCCCGGGCGGTTTTTCATCCAGGATAGTCACGTCTTCCACTTCCCCTTGCTCGTCCACAACGAAGCGGACGCTGACCCACCCCTCGATGTTTCTCCGTTTGGCGCTCATAGGGTATACCGGCTGCATGCGGGAAACAGCGGTGAGCGGTTGGTCCAGGTCGCCCGCGGAAAAGGCGTCCTGTGTCGACGGGATATCCGATGTCTTCATCTCGGGCAGCGCAAGCGTCTGCGGGCCCGAGGGAAGCCGGGGGTTGATCTCAAAGGGAAGGTGCATTTCGGTTTCAACCGGCTTCCGGGCGGATGCCGTCTCGTCCGGCTCGGGTTTTTCTTCTTCTTTTTCTTCTTCGGGCGCCTCGATTGGCTCTGGGGGATCGGGCGCTTCTTCCTGCATGCGGATCACGTCCACGCCGCTTAAGACCTTTTCGTAGCTGGGCCTGTCCGGCTCGGTGCTCAACAGGGTGGGCACCAGCGCGAAAAGTGCCAGGTTTAATGCCGCCGCACCGATCCCGGCCATGGCCCAGGATGCCCATTTGTGCCGGTAGGGCGTTTTGAAGAAGGGCGTGCGTGGTGTTTCCCTGTCCATTAGGTGTTACCCCCGGCCTCTCAGTGGTCAGCGCCGGGCAGGCTTGCGGCCAGGGATACATCCTCGGCCCCGGCCTGCCGGCAGCCGTCCATTACTCGTATGGCCGTGCCGGTGCTGCTGCCCCGGTCGGCAATCACCACGACGGCGCCTTCCGGATTTTCCGCAAGGGCGCGTTCAACGTTTGCCCGCACGGCGCGGACATCAATTTCCCGGTTCTCCATGAAGACGCGGTTGTTTTCGTCTATGGCGATCAGAATCGTGGCCGTTTCCTTGCTCACGGCGGTGGAAGCCGTCGGGCGGGTCACATCAATCCCGGTTTCCTTGACGAAGCTGGTGGTGACAATAAAAAAAATCAACAAGATGAACACCATGTCAATGAGCGGCGCGATATTCAGCTCTCTTGTCGCACCCTGTTTTCGCCTGGCGGATGATATGTTAAGCATAGGTTGTAAGTTGTAAGTTGTAAGTTGTAAGTTATAAGTTGTAAGTTGCAGGTTATTTGTGTTGTCCGTAGGGGCGAAAAATCTTTCGCCCGGTTCACTGTGCCTCTGCCGGCTGCAGCAACGCGTTTGACGCGGCTACAATCGCCGCCTCAGATAATACCCCACAACCGCGTTGCGCTGCTTGAGCTTGTGGGCCCGCCTGTCCAGAAAGCCCTTCATGTAAAGCCCCGGGATGGCCACTAATAGGCCCGTCTGTGTCGTTATGAGGGCCTCGGAGATCCCGCCGGACATGGCCCGGGTGTTCCCCGTGCCGAAAACGGCGATCACGTCAAAGGTAACGATCATGCCGATCACCGTTCCCAGAAGGCCCATGAGCGGCGCGACCGCGGCAAGCGCGCCGATCGTCCCCAGGTAGTCGTCCAGGGACCGGTTGATCTTCAGTATGGTTTCATCCAGGATGAAGCGGTCCAGCGTGGCGTTGCCGCTTTTCCGGGTCACGAAATCGGATACCAGCAGGGAGACCGCCCCCTGGTATTTTGCCGAATCGGGCAGCCGGTTTTTGGATATATGGTCCCAGGCCGTCCGGGTGTCCATGTTTTTTCGATACAGGCGCCTGAAGTACAGGGCGCGGTTGATGATCAGCAGCCACATCACCAGGCTGATCCCCGCCAGGGGCAGCATGACGACGCCGCCGCTGTGGAAGTATTCTTCCACCCGGTACAACGCTGTGACCCACTGCTCAATCATGTCGCGTCATTATGATGATGGTGATGGCTCGAATCCCGGTTTTTATGCGCCATGTTTACCAGGGTGACCGCTTTTTCCTCCATTTCCCCGATGTTTTTGTCCACCGCCCGGTTAAGCCAGGTATGGGCCATGAGCATCGGTATGGCCACGGACAGGCCCAGCATGGTGGTAACCAGGGCCTCTGAGATGCCCCCGGACATCATGCGGGGATCGCCCGTACCGTGCAGGGTGATGACATGAAACGTGTTGATCATCCCCGTAACCGTTCCCAGAAGGCCCAAAAGGGGCGCAATGGCGGCCAGCATGCCCAGGGTGGATAAAAACCGTTCCATGGGGGGGATTTCACGCAAGATCGCTTCCTGCAGGGCATTTTCCATTTCCTCCCGGGGCATGTGGCAGCAGGTCAGTCCGGCGCCAATCACCCGCGCCACCGATTTTTTTCCATGCCCTTCGCAGGCTTGCCGGCACTCTTCGAACCGGCCCTGGCTGACCAGTTCGTCGATCTGGCGCATAAACCCGTCCGCATCAAATCGCTTCCGTACCAGAAAGACAACCCGTTCGACAATGATGACAAGCCCCAGGGCCAAAAGGACAAGGATGGGCCATACAATGGGTCCGCCTTTCGGCACCTGCTCCCATAAACGGAGCTCGTGGGTCAGCTGGCGAAGCGCGCCCCCCCGGGAGATATCCATGGGAACGGCTTCGCTTTGGCCGTCCATGTAATCATTGATCCGGCTTTGCATCCGCGACGATGGCAGTCGGGAGAGGGCAAATAGCCGGTCGCCCGCGGTGGAATGGTTCAGAAAACCGGTCTCGCCCTCTGTTCGGTATGCGGCCGTAAAGTTACCGATCAAGAGGATTTCAGCATCGGTTTCGCGCCCGGAGCGGTCCACGATAATGTCGTTTTCAACGCGAACGCTCCCGGCGCGTTGGATTTCCTCAAAAAGGGTGCCGGCCATCATGCGGACGTCGGCCATTCCCGGAAATTCATCCTCGGCGGCGATTTTTTCCAGGCTGCCGTCTTTTCCGGAATCAAACACCGCCTGGAGGCTGTCATCGGTCAACGCCTGGATGTCTTTGGCATTGACCCGGATTGCGCCCACCAATTCCCGTACCACGCTGTCGGTTTCATCGAGCTTCCGGTCAAGCGTTTTTTCTGTTTCAGAAAGACCGGCCAGGTCTGATTCCATCGTCTCGACAGTCTCGGTATACGCCCGGTTATCGCTTTCAAGATCGGCAATGGCCGCTTCAAGGGCCTCCCGATCCGCTAAAATACGTTCCCGGGCTTCGGCGGCCGCTTTTTCGGCCGCCTTTCTTTCCTGTATGGCCTTTTCAAGCAGGGCGGCTTTTTCCTCCCGGGCACGAATCTGCATCTCCCGCATATCCCTGTCCGCAAAAGCAGGAAGGGCGGAAAACAGGCATAAAAAGATCAAAAAAACGGTTCCGGCAATCGGTTTCATTCGACCACCATCCTTCCCAGGGGCAGGGTCAAAAGCGCCACGGGCTGTCTTTTCGCGCCGATATCGACGGCCGCGGAAATGGCGCGGTTGTGCTTTTTGGGCAGGACCTCCCACCGGCCTTCGGCCACGTCGAACCAGCCGCTTTCCTGCTGGTCCATGGTCTGGTAAAACAGGCTGATCCGGCCCAGGCGGAATATGTTTGCCAGGATGGAACGTCCGGAAACGTCGATGGTTTCCTGGTAGACTTCGATCGTGTTGCCGTATTCGGCTTCAACCAGCAGCGCCTCCATGACCTTGCGGTATTTTTCGCTGACATCCGCCTCGGGTTCGGCCATCATTTCACGGAGGCGTTCCACGCGCCGGGTGCGTTCCTCTTGCAGAAACGGCATGCCCTCGCCGGTAAGCCTGTCGATGCGGCCGATCATCTCCGTTAAAAAGGGCTCTATCCCCTCGGTTACCTGCTCTATGTCGGACAGCTGTTTTTCCTTGCGCTCGATGCGTTCGCCCGCTGCGGCAAGGTTTTGTTCAAGCCCGTCTTTTTTTGATGCAAGCCGTTTGTTTTCTTCCTTCAGCCGGTCATAGCGGGCGGTCAAGCCGGCCCTTTCCCGTTGCCATTGTTCGTTTTTTTTCTGGGTCTCCTTGCGGATTTCCACCGACTCACGAACCGGTTCCCGCACCATTTCCCCCATATCCGCATCGTCGCCGGACGCCGCAAAACCGGGCCATGCCGAAGCCAGGAAAAAAAACAGGGCAAGCCCAAAAACGATTGTCTTATCGGTCATATGTGTCTCCTGCTGACAAAATAACACCTGCTAAAAAAAAAACCACGGGGCACTTCCCTTGTGAAAAGAGGAAAACCTTCGTGGTTTGCTATTCTTGTATATATTTCGCCATTTTTCAGGTGCTGAAGGCGGCTTCTGCCACCAATGGAGTCAAACCTAATCAAGCGGGCCTTTAAAGTCAAGATTTTTTGTTTTAACCGGGCAAAAAGCAGGATTGGCGGGAAATCGCTCCGGGCCCTTGCGTTTCTTCGGCCAGGGCGTTGCAGATCGCCTGGTCCATGGTGATCCGGTTGACGGGTATCCGCTCCATTATCCGGTTCTCCCGGCAGATCGCCTCGTTTTTGAGGCCCTCGGCCAGGGCGAACACGATCCCCGCGGGAACGGGGGTAATGAGGTTGACCCAGTATGCCGAGAGGCGTGTGGAAAAAAAGGGCATGCCAATCACCAGCCGTTTCAGGCCGCGGGTCCTTGCATAAATCTTCATCAGGTCGGCGTAGGTTAAAATCTCCGGCCCCCCGATATCAAGGCACATTCCCGCCGTATCCGGATTTTCCATGCATCCCTTCAAATAGTCCAGCACGTTTTCGATGGCAATGGGCTGGGACCGGGTATAAACCCATTCCGGCGTCAACATGACCGGGAGGCGCTCCACCAGGTAGCGGATGATTTCGAAGCCCGCCCCGCCGGCGCCGATGATTACGGCCGCGCGGAGTATGGTGGTCCGGCAGGTTCCCGACTGCAGAATGCGGCCGACTTCCTGACGGCTTGCCAGGTGATGGGACAGGTCGTCCTGGAGATCCCCCAGTCCGCCCAGGTAAATGATCCTTTTGGTGCCCGCCCGGTCCGCTGCGTTTATGAAATTTTGCGCGGCTCTGCGGTCCATAGCCTCGAATTCAAGGTGTTTTCGGATGTTTCGGCCCCCCATGGAATGAACCAGGTAGTAGGCGGTATCGATCCCTTCCAGGGCCCGGTCAAGGGTTTCGGGTTTCAGGATATCGCCGTAAACGATTTCCGGTTCCCTTTGGACCGGACGGGCAAGGGCGAGGGGACCCGACGATCTTGCCATGCAGCGGACCCGGTAGCCGCTATCGTCAAGCGTATGCAAAAGTCGCTTGCCAATAAACCCGGAAGCGCCTGTAATCAGTATATTCGGTTTCATATGGTCGGCTTTATGGGGGTTGTCGGGGGTTATTTTTTCGTTCAGGCACTACATATAAAAGTTACATCTTTGAACCGATCATTTGTTATGATATAGAAATTAATAACAAAATAAAAGAAAAAAACCTGAAAATGCATGCTGAAGGCGGGAAAATGGTCATTCGAGCGGTAATATTCGACCTTGGCGGGGTGGTTATGGACTCACCCATGGAAATACTGGCTGATTTTGAAAATAAGCATGGGGTTGAACCGAATTTTATCAATCGCCTCATTGTTGATGCCGGGTCACAGGGGGCCTGGGCCCGCCTGGAACGGGGCGAAATTTCCATGGCGGATTTTTATGCGGCGTTTGATCGGGAAATTCAAAACGCCGGTGCACGGATCTCCAGCCGTGAACTAATGGCGGCGATAAACCATTACACCCGGGTCAGGCCCGAAATGCTGGATGCCGTGAGGCAGCTCCGCGGGGCTGGATACCGCGTCGCCGCCCTGACCAACAATTGGGCAGCCGATGATGACATGGCATCCCGGCTTTCCGAATTTAAAAAGGAATTCGACGTGTTTGTCGAGTCCAGCCGGGAGGGTCTGGCAAAGCCGGACCCGGAGATTTATCGGCGGGTTTTGGATCAGCTTGGCGTAGCGCCTGA
>PUOB01000434.1 GCA_003551985.1 Desulfobacteraceae bacterium
ACGCCAAATGGATATACTTCCGGAAATCGTCGAGGCGGTCCCCACCGACGGCCTCTGGGGGGATAACCGGAGCGATGAGGCGCAGATCGGCGCTACCTACGACGAACTGGAATGGGCCATGGCATTCGATGCGGCCGGCGGCGGCAGCGAGGATGCCTTGACCGGGCGCCAAAAAGAAGTGCTGGCGATTTATCGCCGGCACAACCAGGCCAACCGCCACAAGATGGAAGCAATACCAGTGGTGAAGATACCGGATGACCTCAAGCGTTAAAATGGTTGCCCCTAAGGAGGCGGCTTATGGAAGAAAAAGGCCAAAAAAAAATCAGCGTGGAAAGGCTCGTTTCCCTTTTTTTGAAGCTCAGGCCCAGGCGGCCCGAACCGGATCAGGCGGATTTCTCCCGCTGGAACCAGAGCGAGGAAGTCTACCGGCAGGAACAGGACGAGTGGCTGGCGGAAGTGGCGCGAAAGAAAAAGAACAAGAAATGATAGTCTCGTAAAAAGTCGCAGCCAGACGACTTTGTAAAAAGTCCAAGATCAAGGCTTGCGCGATTTTCGAAGAATTGAGCGTACTTGGCGTACGTGCATGTGTACAAGGCGTAAGCCGCAATTTCTTCGGAAATCGCGCGTAACGCAGATATTGGACTTTTTACGAAGTCGTCAAGAAATAGTGGTCCAACGAAAACCAAGACTTTTTAGGGGGGAGATATGCCGCATGTCATCATCAAGATGTTTCCGGGCAGAACCGAAAAGCAGAAACAGGACCTGTGCGACCGCGTGGTAGAGGATGTCATGGAAATTGCGGGCTGCGAGGAGAAAACCGTATCCGTCGGGATCGAGGAAATCCCGCAGGAGAAGTGGGCTGAAACCGTTTATGCGCCTGATATCGAATCCAAAAAGGACACCTTGTATAAACGCCCCGGCGATAACCCCTCAGGCGACTGATTGATATGGCGCCGGAACGTTCCGTCCGCCGGGTGACCTGGTGGGGCTTTTTCGTCAATATCGGCTTGTCGGTCTTCAAAATATTGGGCGGCATCCTGGGGAACAGCCACGCGGTGGTCGCCGACGGCATTCACAGCCTCACGGATACGGTAACGGATATCGCCGTCATAGCGGGATCCTATTTCTGGGCAAAACCGGCGGACGAGGCGCACCCCTACGGCCATAACCGGATCGAGACCACGGTTTCCATTTTTATCGGCACTTTCCTGCTGGCGGCCGCTGTAGTTATCGCCTGGCAGGCGGTATCGGATATCCGTTACCGGGAGATCACCCGGCCCGGGCTGATTGCGCTGGCGGCCGCCGTCGTTTCAATTGTGGTAAAAGAGGGCCTTTACCGGTGGACCCACCAGGTCGGCCAAAAGATCAACAGCGTGTCGCTGGCGGCCAACGCCTGGCACCACCGACTTGACGCTTTGAGCTCCATTCCCGTCCTGATCGCCGTGGCCGTGACCATCCTTTACCCCCCATGGGCCATGCTCGACCACTTGGCCGCGCTTTTTGTTGCCGTGCTTGTTTTTTGCGCCGCGTTCCGGATTATTTTAAGCGGGTTCAAGGAACTGGTGGATGAAGGGGCGCCGGCCGAGACCTGCGAGGACATAAGAAGCATGGTCCTGGCGGAGAACAATGTCCGGGATGCATACAATATCCGCACCCGGTACACCGGAAATCGTCTTCAGGTGGATCTTCACGTGGCGGTTGACGGCAATATGACGGTTCATGAAGGCCATCGGGTGGCAGAGGCTGTAAGGCAAAGAATACTCCGGGACGGTCCCAACGTCATGGACGTGATTGTCCATATCGAACCGGCCGAATCGGCCATGCGGGAGGATCTCTGCCTGTAACCCTTTTTTAAAAGCGTTCTATGAGCTTGTCTATAAGAAAGGAACTTTCACGGATGGCCTGCTCACCAAAGGGGCCGAACCACTCCGAAACTTTTTGAAATTCTGCGATAAAACGATCCCTGTCCCCTTGCTCAACCATATCCATCGTCTCCTGCAGGCTTCCAATATAGTCCTTGAGCAGTTTTCTGCGCTTGTCCGAGGCAAAAATGATTTCCGCATAAAGGGCCGGGTCCTGGGCGAAGAGGCGGCCGACCATCCCCATTTCGAGCCTGTAAATGGGGCTGGAAAATTCAAGCGTTCGCTTGATGGGAACTCTTCTCGCCGCCATGAACCGGCCGAGGGCGAACGTGGCAAAGTGGCGCAGACTCTGGACGATGGCCATGATCTCGTCGTGTTCCGCCGGTGTGGCGGTAACAATGATCCCCCCCCATGCGGTAAACTGGTCGAGCACCCACTGGCAGGCGCCTTCATCGCGCCCCGGCGTGGCGACGATGATCTGTTTGTCCAGGGTGGACGTTGTCGGTCCGAAAAGGGGGTGGAGGCCCAGTACCGGCCCCCGGTGAGCCCTTGTCATTGCAGCCACCGGGTCCTGCTTGATGCTGGTGATATCCGCCAGTACGGCCTTTTCGGGAAGAAAGGGGGCGATGTCGTCAATGGTCTGCACCGTTATATCGATAGGGACGGAAATGATCACAAGGTCGATACCATCGCACAACCGTTCGGCCCTGTCCCAGTCGGTTTTGTCCAGTATGCGGATCTCGTAGCCCGCCTGCCGGAAGCATGCGGCAAAGTATCGGCCCATTTCCCCGCGGCCGCCCACGATGAGCACGGATGCCCCGGGGCGGATTCCCTTTCGGGCCATTTCCCCGGTCTGCTCGATCCGGGACCGGCGCATGATCACCCGGTAGAGTTCCTCCACAAAGTCCGGGTCCAGGTTTGCATCACGGGCCTGCCGGCGTCTTGCGGAGATCAAATCCTCCTCCCGGGCCGGGTGGTAAACGGGGAGCTGGTGCGCCTTTTTAACGGTCACGATCCGGTTGACCTGCTCCTGGCGACGTGCCAGCAGCGTCACGATCTTCTGGTCTATATCGTCGATAGCATCGCGAAACGAATCGAGTTCGCGCCTGTAGTCGTTTTTATCGGACATGGTGCTTCCCTTTGTTGTGAAATAGGCACAGCCGGGGGCCGGTAAAATACAGGCATGAAAGTACGCCGGATTGCCGAGCGATGTCAACCACAAACCCCCCACACGGAATTGACGACTTTGTAAAAAGTCCAATATCTGCGTTATGCGCATTTTCTCAGAATTTCACGTACGCTAAGTACTCTGCATTCTTCGAAATTGCGCAAGCCTTGATCTTGAACTTTTTACAAAGTCGTCTGAACAAGGCTTTTTACGAGTGCATCGGAATTGAACTTGACACGTTTCCGAGCGGGTGGAATTATGGGCGTGTGAAACGAAAAACCATCATATCATTGGCCGTTGGGATCATTTTATCGGCATTCGGGTTTTACTACGCATTTGCCAATGTACCCTTAAGCGAACTCATCTGGTACATGGGAACCGTGAGCTATGTGTGGATTCTGCCCGCCGCGGTGCTGGGCCTTTCCAATTTTTTCCTGAGGGCCCTGCGCTGGCGCGTGATCCTGGGCACTTCCGTCCGTTTGCCGTTTTCGCCCGTTTACCATGCCACAATGATCGGTTTCATGGTCAATTCCGTGCTGCCGGCACGGGTGGGTGAAATCGTCCGTCCGGCCATCATCAAAAAAAAGGAAAACGTCCCTTTTTCTTTTGGCGTCTCAACGCTTGTGACCGAGCGAATACTGGATGCCTTCACCCTTATCGCCATGTTTGCCTGGATGATGGCCGTGGTTGACATCGATCCGGACCTGACGGTAGAGGTTCTGGGCTACCACCTGAGCCGCACGGTCCTGGAAAATGCGGCATCGGGCATGATCACCTTTTCTCTTGCGGTGGCCGCAGTCGTGGTGCTGATGAATATAACCGTATTTCAACGTTTGTTGAAAACGGGCATTCTGAAGATCCCCGGTCTTTTCATATTTTTTGGCAGCAATGTCCGGGAAACCATTTATAACCGGCTTTGCATCCCGTTGACAGGCATTATAGACAATGTCGTTGCCGGCATGTCGCTGGTGAGATTTCCGGAAAAACTGCTGCTGTGCGTTTTTTATTCTGCGATAATATGGCTTCTCCAGGCCGGGGCATTCTATATCACGGCGATCGGCAGCCCTTCCATCGAGTTGTCTTTTACCGAGTTGACCACGGTTTTCGTTATCATCTGTTTTTTTATCATGCTGCCTTCCGTGCCCGGCTATTGGGGAATATTTGAAGCCGGGGGGGTTTTCGGGCTTGCGCTTTTCGGTGTGGCGGCAAGAGAGGCGCTGGGGTTTACCCTCACCGTGCATGCGGTCTTGATGTTTCCCGTGCTTATTGCGGGCCTTGTTTCTCTTGTCATGAGCGGTACCCGGATTTTTCGGACGGCCGCCCCGGCAACCGATATCCCGAAGCCTGAAAAGCCGTGACAATCCGGCTTGCCGTATGCCGGGTCTTTACTTGAAGCGGTCATCCGAGCGTTTTTCAGCAATTTCTCCGACATCTGCGGTCATCCACCCGGACGTGCTGTTTTCCACCGAATCGAATGCCTCGATATACGGTTTGATATCCAGAAGGGGGGTCTGGTCGAGCACGTCGACGCCTTTAACGGTCAATACATTATTGTTGATACCGGCAAGTTCGACAATGGACAGCCCGATATGGTTGGGCCGCAGGGGGGATCGCGTCGCAAACACCCCGCGGTGTTTGGTGTCCATGAACGGTACGACGGAAAGGCGCATTTTATCGGCCTTGTGAAAGATATAAACGAGGTAGATATGGCTGAACCCTTCCAAATCACTGAGTCCTTCGGCATATTGCTCATAGACGTGCACGGTGCCTTCCATATCGCCGGCGCCCTTGGGCTGTATGGGCATATTTTCAATGCGGGTAAAGGGGGTGCGAATGATACCGATGGGTTCCAATAATTATTTCCTTTTGTCTTCGGTTGATGACTGACGGGGCCCGTAGGGCGAAAAATCTTTCGCCCCCACGGGCAACCCGCTGCAATTGTTGGCGCGCAATACACGCCACCATCGTCCATTTTGCTTATCCGTATCATTTTTGGAGCAAATGTTCAAAAAAGAATTGTTGTCGAAAACAGGTGTCAAAACTATATTTAGTGTTACAGGTGGCGATAATCGAAATCGAAATCGAAATCGAAATCGGGATCGAAATCGGGATCGAAATATGAGGCACTTGAAATCGAACCCGTTGGATCGGAGGTGTTTGTGGAAGCGCTTGTTTACAGTTTTCTTGCCGGTATGTCGATGGTTCTCGGCGCCATGGTCGTCACTTTTTTCGGCCGACCCGGAGATAAAGCCCTGTCCGCGCTTCTGGGCTTCGCCGCCGGAATCATGCTTGCGATTTCGGCGTTCGACCTGATCCCGGAAGCCATTGAATTCGCGTCGCTTGCGCATGCGGCAATCGGTTTCGTGCTGGGGGCCGCCATGATGTACGTGCTGGATTTGATTATACCCCATACCCACATGACAGGGGAAATGGACGGCCCGGTCAGACCGCTTGATCAGGAGGCAAGCCGGTCGGACAACATCCGCCGGACCGGGTATCTCATTTTCCTGGGCATTGCCCTGCACAATATTCCGGAGGGGTTGGCAATCGGCGCCGGTTTGGAATCGAGCCCATCATTGGGGCTTTATATCGCCATTGCCATCGGGCTGCACAATATTCCTGAAGGCATGGCCGTTGCCGGCCCCCTGAGCGCCGGCGGATTGACCGGGAGCAGGGTCCTGCTGCTTACCCTGCTGGCCGGTATGATGACGCCGGTGGGCGCCCTTTTGAGTTTGGCCGTATTCGGCATTTCCGGGGAGCTTGTCGGTATAGGGATGGCCCTGGCAGCAGGCGCCATGGTATACATTGTAAGCGATGAACTTATCCCGCAGTCCCACCGGTACCACAGCCATATGGCCAATTTTGGCATTCTTGGCGGGTTTTTGCTCGGTTTCATGCTGACGGGGTAGCCCTCAAAGTGCTCCTTATCGTCGTACAATGCCATATGCCCGGATCCGCCCTGGCGGGGCGTATTGCCGCCAACGGCAATGCATTGAATATTTCAGTGCAATTCAAGCGGATAAATGTTGTTGATATGTCCTGTTCCCTTGTTGTATATGCATATAAGGGCGGGGTCCAATACCGTTGATAAACATACGTATTGGTAAACATACGTCGTGCTATTGCATTTGAAGCGGATTGAACTACCCTATAGCCATGCCACGAATGAGAGGCAAATGAAAACGGTCGGGCGAACGTAATAAAAACAAAAAAGGCGGGCTTTCATGAAAAAGCATATTTTTGGAAATTGTCTGATTGCCGTATTCCTGCTTTTGGTGGTCGGCGCTTACGCCCACGCATCCTCATTGACGGATGCAACGATCAAGCATTTTATCGCCAGCATGGAAGCGGTTCAGGTGCTTGAGGATGAATACGACATGGACGAGTTTGACGAAGAAGGGGACTTATATTCCGATGAGGATGCCGGGGTGCCGGAAAAGCCGATGTCGGAATCCATTGCAAGGCTCAAGGGTCACGAAGTATACGGCAAGCTCCGGGAGGTGGTTCAGCAGCATGGGTTTTCCGATGTGGCGTCGTGGGCGCAGGTTGGCGACCGTAT
>PUOB01000295.1 GCA_003551985.1 Desulfobacteraceae bacterium
CGTCCCCGCTGTTTTTGTAGAGCGCCGGGTCCGACAGGCGCGCGTAGAGTTCCCCGTGTTCGGTTTCAAGGGCGTCTATTGCATCGTAGAGGCTTTCAAGCTCCCGCTTTTCCTTGAAGCTGAGCTTTTCAGGGCTTTTTGATTTCGGCTTGGCCTTTGGGGCGGGTTTTTCCGGTTTATTCGCTTTTGCCGGGCCGGGTTTTGCCTGGCGCTGCAGCAGGTAGTCGTCGTACCCGCCGGCATATTCCACTATTCGACCCGATCCTTCAAGCACCATGGTGCTGGTGACTACGTTGTTTAAAAACGCCCGGTCGTGGCTTACGAGCAGGATCGTCCCCTGGAAATGGAACAGCATCTCTTCGAGCAGTTCCAGCGTTTCAATGTCCAGGTCGTTGGTGGGCTCATCAAGGACCAGGACGTTGGCGGGGCGGGCAAAGAGCCTGGCCAGCAGGAGACGGTTCTTTTCTCCCCCGGAAAGAATATGGACCGGCGTCCGGCAGCGCTGCGGTGAAAACAGGAAGTCCTTCAAATGACTGATAACATGCTTTTTCCGATCATTGACGGTAATATAGTTGTTGCCATGGCCGATATTGTCGGCAACGGTTTTATCCTCTTCGAGCGTTTCCCGCAGCTGGTCAAATGAGGCCACCATCAACCCGGTGCCGTGTTTTACGGTGCCGGTGTCCGGGGCGGTCTTTTTGAGCAGAAGGTTTAAAAGCGTGGATTTGCCCGCCCCGTTGGGGCCGATAATGCCGATGCGGTCGCCCCGCACGATCCGCGTTGAAAATCCGGAAATGACCGGCTTGCCGCCGTATGTGCAGCTTATGGATTCGGCTTCGATGACCATCTTCCCGGTCCGCGCGGTATCGTCAACCCGGAAATTCACATTGCCGACGGGATTGCGTCGATTGCGGCGCTCCTCGCGCATTTTCAATAGCGCCCGGACGCGCCCCTCGTTTCTTGTGCGGCGGGCCTTGATGCCCTGGCGCAGCCATGCCTCTTCTTCGGAGAGTTTTTTGTCGAATTGCGCCTGCTGCCTTTCCCGGGCGTCGAGGTCGGCCTGCCGGCGCTCGAGATACGTGTTGTAATCGCAGGGATAGGAGACGGCCCGGCCCATGTCCAGCTCAACGATGCGGGTGGCGATCCGTTTCAAGAACGCGCGGTCGTGGGTCACGAATACAAGGGTTTTGACGTTTTGGAGGATGAAGTCCTCCATCCAGGCGATGGCTGCCATGTCCAGGTGGTTGGTCGGCTCGTCGAGCATCAGGACGTCGGGGTCCGCCACGGCGGCCCGTGCGAAAAGCACGCGGCGCTTCATGCCCGCGGAAAGCGCTGAAAAGTCGTCGTCCGGCGAAAGCCCGGCCCTGGAAAGAAGGGCTTCAATGCGGTATTGGGCAATATCTTCCGACATGCGGCCCAATCCGCCGGCAACCACCTCAAACGCACTGCCGCAATGGATTTCGGGCACTTCCTGTTCCAGGAAGGCCGCCGTTGCGTTCGGGCTGCGCCACACCTCCCCTCGGTCGGGGGTCATGTCCCCCTGCAGCAGGCGCAGCACCGTGGACTTGCCCAGGCCGTTTCGGCCCAGAAGGCACACCCGTTCGCCTCTTTCAATATGCAGATCAATGTTTTCAAGCAGGGGCGTGCCGCCGAAACCCCAGGACACCCCCTGCATGCCAATCAATGCCATAAAATGCTTCCGATTCGATATGAAATTATGTACGCTTGCCATATACCATAAAACATCTTTGACGGCTTCGTAAAAAGTCCAATATCTGCGTTACGCGCAATTTCTCAGAATTTCACGTACGCTAAGTACTCTGTATTCTTCGAAATTGCGCAAGCCTTGATCTTGAACTTTTTACTTTGCCGTCCAAAAGCGACTTTTTACGAGACTGTCATCTTTGGGGTCATTTCCATATTACACGTATTTTTTCAAGCGGAGGCGCATATGAGCGAATCGATATCAAGCGGGGATGCATCGGGTATGGGGGGCAAACCGGTCAAGGACTCCTGCGTGGTGGTCTCCCAGGTCATGCAGCCGTCGGATGCCAACCCCGCCGGGAACGTACACGGCGGCACCATCATGAAACTGATCGATACGGCGGCGGGCGTGGTGGCGGTACGGCATTCCCGGTCCAACGCCGTGACCGCATCCGTGGACCGGCTCGATTTTCATCACCCCACGTTCATCGGGGACCTGCTGATCATTTCGGCGAGTTTGAACATGACCGGCAAAACCTCCATGGAAATCGGCGTCCGGGCGGAGGCTGAAAATCTGGCGAGCGGCAAGCGGCGCCACATTGCATCCGCCTACCTGACCTATGTGGCCATGGACGCCGATCTCAAACCGTGCCCGATTCTACCGGTCATCCCCGAAACCGCCGAGGAAAAGCGCCGCAACCATGAAGCCCAGGTTCGGCGAAAAGCGCGGCTTGCCGAAAAACAGTTTGAAAAGGAATCTGTCACGCCGCCGGTATGACAGCCTTCAGCCGCAGGTGAAAAGTGAGGCTTCTTGATACTTAATGTGATCGGCCCCCCGGGCTCTGGAAAAACGACGTATATCAAAAACCGCTGCGGTTTTTTGCCGCCGATGCAGACAATCGACGATGGGGTATTTGAGACATTCGTAAAAAGGAAGGTGTTTGAGCATACGGGATTGAACCCACGGATTAACCGTTACCTGGACACCTGCGGCGAGAAGGTTACAACCATATGGTTTCAAACCAGCATTCCGGTGTGCATGTATCGAATACTCAAGGATTTCTGCAGACAAAAGGCCTCCTTCAAGCAAACGCGCAGCCGTATAAACATCCTGCGCCACTACCATCGGCATTTTGACCAAATTGTTTCGGGCATCGACGGCCCGGAAAACGAAATCGTTATTATCCGGACCCAAAGTCCTGTTTCTGAGTTTATTCGCGCCAAACTGCGTTGTTGGTTTAATTAGCATCAAACTTCCAGAAAAACCGATACGGTTTGTCCTGCGATTAATTTTATGGAGATGGTATCACGTCCCGATCTTTTTCTGGTTCTCCCTCAATTTTTCTTGCAGTTTTTTCATCTCTTCCCGAATGGAATCGGAAGGGGCGGATATGGTTATTCGACCAGAGGGTATTGCTATTTGAATTGTTGCGGTTACGATAGCATGAGTCATGTAAAATACTGACAATTTCTTACCGATGTTTTCCTCGGTCAAATTTTTAAGTTTTAAAGTTGCGGATTCTGATAGTTTAAGATTAATGTCATTTTTATCCGTAAAACGCACTTCGGTGATGTCGTCGGCGTTCAAATAAAGCCTTAACGGCCTTTCGCTTGCCATTAAAGCGGTGGAGCCAAACAATATTAACAGGAAAAACACAAATAAAAGCCTGTTTTTCATTTATTTCCCCTTCCTTTTTTGTTTAACAGTTTTCTATCGCCTCCGCTTCTTTTGGAGTTTAGCAAGAATGATGAAGCTGAATTCCGTATTCCAACGTAATAAAAATTTCATCAAGAGTTTTGACCTTCGTCAATAGCAGGGGTTTGTTGGCATTCCTTGAACCCACGTTGATTCGATTTCATAATTGACGATAAATGCATCAGATTTTGTCCTGATGTCGAAATCGCAGTCCATTGGTTCCTCACCAAAACAATAAAAATCAAAGGTAAGCAGGTTCAAAGAAGTCTCTTTAAGTTGCTGAATCGGCAAGGCAAGTGGGGCTGTATTATTGTAAAAATTGTCTTTAAGGCCGAGGAAAAGCGCCGCAACCATGAAGCCCAGGTTCGGCGAAAAGCGCGGCTTGCCGAAAAACAGTTTGAAAAGGAATCTGTCACTCCGCCGGTATAGGGCTTGTACTCCTGTAAGAGAGGCGTTTTTTAATCACCCTTTTTCAGCCGCCCTGGCGCAGTCGATGCAAAACATGACGCTGGGGTCAAACTGCAGGCGCTTTTCCATGATCTCTTCGTCACAATGGGTGCAGTATCCATAATCGCCGGATTTCATGCGATCCAGGGCTTTTTGGATCCGCACTTTTTCCGCCGCTGAAAGCTGTGCCGTGGCCTTGGCCATGGCCTGCTGCTGCATTTGGTCCATGCGGGACACGCGGCCAATGCTTGCCTGGTCAAGCGCCTTGGGGGCGGTTCCTTCCTTGCCGGCTTCAAGGCCGGATTCAATTTCATGCAGCCTGTTCCTGAGGCGTTTTTCAAAAAAAGCAAGGTCAATATCGTCGCGCATGTCGGTTTGTTCCCTTATTCAAGCAGTCTGGGTTTTCCTTTGCCTGTTTGCGTCCCAAAATACACGGTGTTTTTTAAATCGGCAATTGACATAGGGGCCAATATATCCATATAATG
The DNA here is from genome assembly GCA_003551985.1 of Desulfobacteraceae bacterium. The sequence continues at coordinate 4,333 of PUOB01000295.1, forward strand.
ATAAGCATATGCTCAAATTTATACCTCTATTCATGGTTCGATTATGCCAGGAAAGCCCAAAAAAACAAGCAAAATTGGTCCGGACGCGACACGGATTATCCTGGAGAGCATCTCCGACGGGGTTTTCACGGTTGACCACAACTGGACGATCACCTCCTTTAACCGCGCCGCGGAGGAGATCACGGGCGTGCCCCGCGATGAGGCCATCGGGAGGCATTGCTGGGAGGTGTTTCGCTCCAACATGTGCGAGGGGTACTGCGCCCTGAAGCGAACGATGGATGAAAGCCGGTCGTTTGTCAGTACGGCCACATACATTATCAACAGCCACAGAAAGCGGATCCCCATCACCGTATCCACGTCCCCGCTCGTGGACGGCAGCGGTCGGATCTTAGGCGGCGTCGAAACCTTCAGGGACCACTCCCTGGTGGAAGCGCTGCGCAAGGAGCTGTCGGCCCGGTTCCGGATGGGGGACATGGTGAGCAGCAGTCCGGCGATGCAGGCCCTATTCAACATCCTCCCCAAGGTGGCGGAAAGCGACGCTACGGTGCTGGTCGAGGGTGAAACCGGCACCGGCAAAGAGCTTGCCGCAAGGGCGATTCACAATACCAGCCCCCGGGCGAACAAGCCGTTTATCGCCATCAATTGCGGCGCCCTGCCGGATACGCTGCTTGAATCGGAGTTGTTTGGCTATAAGGCCGGTGCCTTTACCAACGCCGCCAAGGACAAGCCGGGGCATTTTGCCATGGCTGAAGGCGGAACGGTATTTTTGGATGAAATCGGCGACACCAGCGCCGCGTTCCAGGCGAAACTGCTGCGGGTTTTGGAAGAAAAAGCATTCCAGCCCCTCGGCGGCGTTAAAAAATTGGATGCCAATATCCGCATTGTCGCCGCAACCAATAAAGACCTGGTCTCAATGGTTGAAGCGGGGACGTTCCGCCAGGACCTGTATTATCGCATCAACGTGGTGCGGCTGCAATTGCCGCCGCTCCGTGACCGGATGGAGGATGTGCCCCTTCTGGTCGAGTATTTTATCGACAAGTTTAACAAACTTCGGGGCAAGGCCGTGCAGGGGGTGGATCAGGAAGCCCTTGAAGCGCTGATGTTCCATAACTTCCCCGGCAATATCCGGGAGCTTGAAAATGTTATGGAGCACGCCTTCGTGCTTTGTTCCGAAGGGCTTATCGGGCTTCAGCACCTGCCGGGCTATCTTTCAGGGTCGGCGCCGGTCAGGGGCGGTCATTCAAAGGCGGATGACCCGGTGAAATCTGCGGAAGCAAGGGTCATCATGGATGCCTTGAAGCGCCATCATTACAACAGAAAAGCCGCGGCCGCCGCGCTCGGCATTCATAAAAGCACTCTTTTCCGCAAGATCAATAAGCTGGGCCTCCAGCTCCCCGAAAAGGACGGGCGTTCGCAGAACGCCGAAATCCAGCCATAGAGTCTCGTTTTTGCGACTCATTGCGTCGCAATGCTGCGCCTGAAAAACCTCATCCGCCGTTTGCTTCATCTTCTCATTTTAATTTAACCAATCGAAAATATTAGTTATTAATCAATATGCCAGGCGTTGGCGATCTTTGGCACGCATCCTGCTTTGTATTGTATAGAAAAGGCAGGAAAGGGCAGGGATATGAAAATTGCGCTGACAGTCTGGGAGGACCGGATCTCGCCGGTCTTTGACGCGGCAACCACGCTGATGGTGGCGGAGATCAATGACGACCGCATCGTCAATAGACGGCATGTTCCGCTGCAAGCCGCCGGTGCCGAGCGGTTCTCGGAAATGCTCAAGCAGATGGGGGTTTCGGTTTTAATCTGCGGCGCCATATCGGAGGGTTATGCCGGCCGGCTCGTTTTTAACGGCATCGACCTGATTCCTTTTATTGCTGGAAAAACCGAGCGCATTCTCGAGGCGTTTGCCGGTGGAGACCCGATGGTGCCGGCATTTTCAATGCCCGGATGCGTGCAGCATCCACAAAGGCGAAAGGAGGTGACACAAATGCCAGGAAAAGACAAAACCGGTCCGGCCGGCCAAGGCCCCGGAACCGGGCGGAACCGGGGGCGGTGTAATTCCGGACCCGGCGCCGGAAAGGGAAACACTTCCGGCCGTGCCCAGGGTCGCAAAAGCGGCGCTGGTCAGGGCCGCAGGAATGGCTCCGGCGACCGGCAAGGGCGCCGGCAGTCCGGAGGACAATAATCCAATGAATGAAAGAATTGGAAAAAAAAGGAGGGTGGTATCATGCCAGGATTTGACAGAA
>PUOB01000063.1 GCA_003551985.1 Desulfobacteraceae bacterium
CGGTCGCCGTTGACTACACCCCCTATCACCTCCTTTCATGATTGATTTTGCATATCCCTGAACCGTTTTTACGGTTGTTTTTTCTATGTATTTTCATCATTTATCGGCATTTATGCTTGAATGCCGCCGGGTCCCGGCCCGTGAAGCCGGACCCCGCTTCACTCTTCCGGTTCAACCCGGCTGGCACCGCCGAAATCCATGTATATGCCCGGGTAGCCCTCCGGCCCCTCGGTCTCGATATGCATCAGAAACGGGTCGCCATCGAATTCGTAGTGCCCGTCAAACTGGTCCCTGCGAAACGCGCCGGTTTCGTCATAGCCGCTGATACTATCGAAATCGCCGTCCATGATCCCGGTTGCCGACTCGAACCCCATGGTCAGGCGCAGCAGCTGGCGATCGTCCGTGTCAAGGTCGTCAAACTCGGCCTCCAGGATGAACCCCTTGAGTTGAAAGGGGTCTTCCTCGCCGGCGCCAATGGTCAGCCCGGACCAGTCCTGGTCCCACTGGCCGTTGTCCTGGTGGGCCTGGAATGCGCCGACATCGGCATACATGTCCGCGTTGATGTTGAGCTGCGCGGTGGCAATATCGTCTTTCAGGGTGAAATCGGCGAAGCTTTGTGCGGCGACGGCGTCCAGGTCGCTGTCACAGGCTTTCTGCATGGCGGGTGGTTCGCTTGCACCGGCGGCTCCGGTCGGCCCGGAGACGCCGATGGGCAGAACAATCAATGCAAAACCGGAAAAAAGGATTGTGAATGCGGCTTTTTTGATTTTTCGGGCGATCATAACAGCCACCTTGTCATTGAAGGTCAAGCAGCTCCCCTTTTGATGCGATATCAGGCCAAATTCACCTGTATTGCATTTGAAATCGATATATTATATCGTTTTGCAATCCGGCCTCGGCAAGAGGGCAGAAAGGGTGTGGCAACATCCCCGCAGGCGTTAAACCACCCTGCCCGCAAGCACTGCATAAAAAGACACATTCGAAAAAAAGGGAGATAAAGCTGAAAAACCAGAATAAAACCGGGAATAAAACAAGAAGTAAAACCAGAAGAGCGGATCCAGCATTCGCGCACAACGATCGTTCAGAAAATAAACCCTGTTCTGAAAGAATGCGTGCTTTATAAAACCATAGCCGGATTGTCAGAGATCAAAGGGATCGGCACATAAAAACCGATCACCCAAAAAAACAAAACCAGAAAAGCAAAAAAAGTTATGAAAAAGCAATGCCAAATATTTAAAGCAGGTAATTTTTTTCATGCTTCAATTCATCCAAAGTTAACCTAAACTTAAATTCGCAAAAAAAACATGTCAAGCAAAAAATGAAAAGATTTTTTACAACCATTTGAATTTATATACAATAAAGAATATAACCCCCTGATTCAGGCCTGCATTTTTACTCAAAACGAGGAAACAGGCAAGTAATGAAATTTTTTACTTGCCTCTGTTGCTTTTTATACTTAAAACTAGGAATAACAGGATCGATTTCCAAACACCTTCTTACTGCGGATTTTCCCGGGAGGCACGCCATGAAGCCCTTGTTCCGGTTTGCAGCCGTCCTGCTAATCATTCACTTCGCCGCAGCCCTTGCGGCCGCAATGGATGACGCAGGCGACCCCGAGTTGGATGCCGTATATGCGCATACAGGGCTCGCCATCGAGTTCCGGCATCACAAAATGCATGCACTCGGGTACAGCCGGTTGCACGAATACCGCCATGAGCGCCCCAGGCCGGCCGACGTCTGGCCATACCGGGGCGGCATCGCCGTCACGTTCAACGATTTCAAGGAGCACGAATACCGGGGGGGCCTTGAAATCTGGTGGCGGCCGGAAGGCCCGGACGTCGGCTTCATCTATGCCGAGGGGGCGCAGCGGACGATCCACGTAAACGCCGTACGGTTCGGCTGCCCGGACAGCGACCGCCCCCTTGGCATGTACAGCAAGGGCACCGACCTTAAAGCGAATTACCCGGAGGCGTTGTTTGAAAACATTGACAATCTTGAATTCAGGCCCTTGACCGTCAGGATCAAAGAGAACCTGCCGCTCATGTCGGCGATAACGGATAGCGACCGGGACATGTTCGGCATCGCCATCGGCCTGCCCACCATCGAGACATACGTCACCGAAGACAGCCGCGATCAACTTGATATCATCATGACAACGGGTGACCCCCCTGAAACGCGCTTAGACCGTGAAGAGATCCGGGAGCGGGACGATATCGCCTCCTTCGGCACCATACATGCCCGGCAGGGCGCGATGACCGTGCTGGGGGGGCGCGTGGAAATCATGCCGCTCGAGGAATACAAGGCGGCCGGCGGCATTTAACGGTTTAACGGGCCGATCATCCGCCACTAAGACCTGCCGCCGATGCGATCGATGGCCCATTCGCACATTTCTTTCACCCGGCTGTCTTTGTTTTCCGCCCTGGCGCGTTCAAGTTCCGGCAGGTAGGCCCTGTCCAGGGTGTTTCCCATGGCCCGCGCCGCGTTCATGTGCCAGCGCCAGAGGTCCGCGGTGGGCATGTAGAACATGTGCGGCTGGATATGGGCCTCGTAATACGCGGCGTCCATGCGCAGCAGCGCGGGAAGTGAAAAATACGGTGCCATGGCCGCGGCCTTTTCATTGACCGGCAAAAACCGGGACTTGGCCAGCCAGGCGCGGTTCCGGGGGCAGACGTTCTGGCAGTGGTCGCAGCCGTATACCCACAATCCCATGGGCTCGCGGAGTTCAAGGGGCGTGATGTCCTCCCCGAAATAGGTCAGGTAGGAGATGCACCGCCGGGGATCGATCTTGCGGGGCCCCTTTAATGCGCCGGTGGGGCATGCGACGAGGCATGCGTTTTTGCACCAGTCCGGGCAGCCGATCTCGATGGTGGGCGTATCCGGCTCGAATGCGGCGTCCACGACCACGGCGATAGGCAGGGTCCAGGACCCGCCGTAAACGGCCCGGTGGGCGTAAAACAGGCAGTTTTTGCCGAAGGTGCCCAGGCCCGCGCGGGCCGCGGCAACGCGGTGGGGCAGGTTGAAGGGGATCTTGGTGGCGATGCCCCCGTCCCGCAAAAAGGACCGGAACGCCTTGATCTTGCGGGTGAGCCCGTCCTTAGTGAGCCGGTCGTCGTCCATGTAGCAGCGGCCGAAATGGTCCTCCATCTCCGGCGGGAAGGCGCGGTCGAAGTAGTGGCCGAGCACGACGATGATGGATTTGGCCCCGGGCAGAATGGCCGACGGGTCGGTCCCGGTGGTCAGGTCGAGGCCCAGCTTGTATGCCCAGTCGTAATCGTCTTTGCGCTCGTCGAGTATCCCCTGGTGGTCCGTAAACGGGGCGGCGTCGCAAATGCCCGCATCGGCAAACCCCAATGCCATTGCCTTGTCAATGATTTCCTGCCGGGTCCGCATGGTGTTATCTCCTTATTCATTGGTAAAATTATACCCGGTTCTTTTTTGTATTGACCCGAAAATCTACCTGTGATAGTGAAACACTTTTTAATCGTTTTGTGCGTTTCGCCGAAGGAACTATGAAAAAAAAGAAGGAATCAGCGTTCCGGGAATTGGCTTACTACAGCAGTATCGGCCTGTCAATCGCCTTTGCCATATTTATCGGGGTGTTTATCGGCGTGGCGCTGGACCGGTATTTCGACACAACGCCGATCTTTACCCTTATTTTTCTTGCAGTCGGCGTATTGGCCGGCTTTTCGAACATCATACGGGCCATTAAACGGAGCCAGGGGCTTTAAAGGATATATTCGCCGTGTCAACCATGAGTGCTCAGGAACGGGTCATTTCATTCATCGCGTGGTCAAACTGGATCCTCTTTGCCGGCATTATGGGCGTCGCCCTTTTAATCACGGCTTCCGGGGATCAGATCGCCGGACTGCTTGCGGGCGGCCTCATCGCCACGGTGAACTTCCACATGCTCTACCGGGGGCTCCGCCGTTCCCTGCACGAACCCGCCAACCCGTCCCGCACCACCACCATTCTCGGGAAGTACTATATCCGCTTTATCATCAGCGGCATAATTATATTTTTTCTCATATCCGGCCACCACGTGCATCCGGTCGGCCTGCTCATCGGCTTATCAATCGTTGTGGCAAGCATCTTTCTTGCAACGATGCGGGAAGTCAGGAACCTTTTAAACAAGGAGGCGATCTGAAGTGGAACATCCCTTTCTATACTTCGTATTTCTGTTTGAACTGATCGGGTTGGGAGATTTTGCCAACGCATATTATCACATTTTGTACACATGGATCGTCATGGCGTTCATGATCATTGCCGGGGCCTTGATGGCGAAAACCGTCAGCATTATTCCGTCCATGCCGCAGAACGTCCTTGAAGCCATTATTTCGAATATCGAGGAGTTCGTTGTGCAAACCGCCGGTGAAGAGGGGCGGTTTTTCTTCCCCCTGGTGGGAACGCTTTTCCTCTTTATTTTCCTGTGCAACCTGGTCGGCCTCTTCCCCGGATTTTTCCCGCCGACCGCCTACCTGCAAACAACGCTTGGACTTGCGCTGATCGTCTTTTTCGCTACCCATTACATCGGTGTGCGGCATTCCGGCATGGCCTATTTCAAGCATTTTCTGGGGCCGATCTGGTGGATGGGGCCGCTGATCGCCCCCATTGAGATCGTCGGACATTTCGCCCGGGTGCTTTCCCTCTCCTTTCGTCTTTTCGGCAACATGATGGGCAAGGAATTCGTCTTGTTTATCCTGTTCCTGCTGGCCGGCGCATTTTTCGCGCCGCTGCCGATGATGATGCTGGGTGTGTTTGTTTCCCTGATCCAGGCATTCGTGTTCTTCCTGCTTTCAACCATGTACTTCAGCCTGGCGATGGAAGATTCGCATTAATACGAACGCTTATTCGTTGATACGTTTTCGTTTACATAGCCGTTTTTGGAAGAAGCCGTTAATATCATTCACTTAAAGGAGGTTTTCAGATGGAATTTCAACTCGAAGCTGTACAGTTTTTTACCCGGATCGTTACCCTTGCAAGCCTCGGGCTGGCAGTGGCTGCCGTTGGTTGTGGTCTCGCCATGTCCTTCGGCATCAAGTCCGCTGTTGAAGGCATTGCCAGAAACCCCGAATCTTCCGGTAAGGTTACCGTGGCCATGCTCATCGGTCTGGCGCTGATCGAGGCGCTTGCGATTTACTGCCTGGTTATCTCGCTGATTTTGATCTATGCGACACCGACGGTTGATACCGTCACGCAGCTGCTGCAGCAGGCGATGTAGGACTTCAGAAGGAGCAAGACTTCACAAAAAAGGCCGTCCGGATAACCGGGCGGCCTTTTTTTGTGGCGGCATTTTTCATTATTCGCCCCCGCGGGCGGATTGCCGTTTCACGTGTTCCGTTTCCGGAAACAGGATGTCTTTGAGATAGCGGCCGGTATGGGAGGCGTCGGATGCCGAGACCGCCTCGGGGGTGCCGACGGCAATGACCTCGCCGCCGCCGTCCCCGCCCTCGGGCCCCAAATCGATAATATGATCGGCGTACTTGACCACGTCCAGGTTGTGCTCGATGACGATCACCGTATTGCCCGATTCCACCAGGCGGTTCAGGACGGACAGCAGTTTTTTGATATCGTCCATGTGCAGCCCGGTGGTCGGTTCATCCAGGATATAGACGGTACTGCCGGTGTCCCGCCGGGCAAGCTCCCTGGAGAGTTTGATCCGCTGGGCCTCGCCGCCGGATAGCGTCGTTGCCGGCTGACCCATGCGAATGTAGCCAAGGCCCACGTCCACCAGGGTCTGCAGGCGGTTGCGGATGCTCGAGATGTTCATGAAGAATTCCAGGGCCTGGTTCACCGTCATGTCCAGCACATCGGCGATGTTTTTCCCCTTGTACCGGACCTCCAGGGTCTCCCGGTTGTAGCGCTTGCCGTGGCACACGTCGCAGGTGACGAACACGTCCGGCAGAAAATGCATCTCGATCTTGATGATGCCGTCCCCGGTGCACGCCTCGCAGCGCCCGCCCTTCACGTTAAAGGAAAACCGGCCCACCTTGTATCCCCGCGTCTTGGCGTCCGGCGTGGCGGCGAACAACTCCCGGATAAAGGTGAAGACCCCGGTGTAGGTGCCCGGGTTGGAGCGGGGGGTACGACCGATGGGCGACTGGTTGATGTTGATGACCTTGTCCACGTGTTTGTGGCCGCTTATGGACCGGTGCTTTCCGGGGACCGTTGTCGTCCGGTAAAACCGGCGGGCAAGGACCCGGTAGAGGACTTCGAGGACCAGGCTCGATTTCCCCGAGCCCGACACCCCGGTGACGCAGGTAAAGCAGCCCAGGGGGAATTCCACGTCGATGTTTTTCAGGTTGTTCTCGGACGCCCCTTTGACGGAAAGCCGCTTTTGGGGATCGGCCGTCCGGCGCACCTTGGGAATCTCGATTGTCCGCCGACCGGCCAGGTAGTCACCCGTCAGGGAATCCGGCGCATGGACGATTTTTTCAGGCGCGCCCGCGTATACAACATACCCTCCCCGGACGCCGGCCGCCGGCCCCAGGTCCAGGACGTAATCGGATGAACGGATCGTGTCTTCGTCGTGCTCCACCACCAGGACCGTGTTTCCCAGGTCCCGCATCTCCATTAAGGTGTCCA
>PUOB01000392.1 GCA_003551985.1 Desulfobacteraceae bacterium
CACAAGATAAGTGACAGATGGCTAAGTTAAAAGTTCCATATACAAGGCGCAGTAATTTTTCATACGCGAAGGCATACAAGTCGTATGTTGAGCGGATGAAAAATTGCTGCAACGTAGTAGATGGGACTTTTTACGACGCCATCAAATTTTAATCCTCAAAATACGCGCATATTCCTGCGGTTAAAATTATCGCCTTTCTTGAACTTGGCGAAAAATCCTGTTTTTCGTTCGGCCACTAACCAGAGGGGCGACTTTAACGCCTTGACTTTCTATAAATTTGCATTTATTTATGGGAGAGTCGCAAAAACAGGCATTAACGTGTTAACAGGAGGAATAATGAACAAGCTGGAAATGATCTCCGCGCTTAAAAAAGAAGCCAATATATCAAAATCCGAAGCTGCAAAAGTGGTCCAGATTTTTTTCGATTCCATGGCCGATGCCCTTGCCCATGAAGAACGGATTGAAATACGCGGGCTGTGCAGTTTTTTTATTAAAAACTACAAGAGCTATACCGGCAGGAACCCCAAAACCGGGGACAAAGTCCTGATTCAGCCCAAGCGGCTTCCCTTTTTCAAGTGCGGCAAAGAACTGAGAGAACGTGTCAACAAGTAGCAAAAACCGGCATGAAGGGGGCGCTGCCGGTTTTGATGCAATAATCGGCCAGCAGCGGCCGGCCGGAATGCTTGCCGCCGCATTGCAGAAAAATGAAGTGCCGCATGCCATGCTTTTTACAGGCGAAGCAGGGGTCGGTAAAAAAACAACGGCCGGCTGTTTCGCCATGGCCGCCAACTGCAAGCAACCGGCGCCCGGAAGGGACGGCTTTCCAAATGCCGCTTCCAGCATCAACCCCTGCGGTCGTTGCGGACCGTGCCGAAAAATCGACTCCGGAAACCATCCCGATTTCCATTACATCAAACCGTCCGGCACCCAAATCAAGATAGACCAGGTGCGCTTTCTCTGCAGCGCCCTTGCGTTGAAGCCGAATGAAGCGTCCCTGCGCATTGTTTTGATCTCGGATGCCCACCTGATGAATGCGGAAGCCGGAAATGCCATGCTCAAGGTACTTGAAGAGCCTCCGGAAAACACCGTCTTCATACTGACCGCGCCCGAGGCCGCCGATATTCTGCCGACCATTGTATCGCGGTGCAGGCAGATCCGCTTCAACCCGATCCCTGAAGATCAAATAGAGGCATACCTGGTCAAACACGGGAACATGGCGCCGGAAAACGCCATGGTGGTCGCGGCATTGGCGAATGGCAGCATCGGCCGCGCCCTTGCCATCAAGGATGATCAATGGGTCATCCGGCATCGAAAGTGGATAATCGATCGAATGGAGATCCTTTTGAGGAAAGCCTCCGGCCATGATTTGTATTTTGCGGAGGCGCTTGCCAAAGACAGGGAAAAACTTGTCCTTGGCCTGGAAATTATGAAATCCTGGCTGCGCGATATAGCGGTTTCAAAAGTTTTCCCGGACAGGATCGGCAACCGGGATTTAAAAGCGACAATCAAGGCGCTGTCCGAACAAATTAACATGGACGCATTGATTGAAAAGACATACGCGGTATGGCAGGCCGAACGCGCCATCAAGGCCAATGCAAACATCCGCCTTGCAGTTGAGGCCATGGTACTGAAGCTTTCGGACAGCAGATAAAGCAGGTAAACGGATAAAGACAAAATAAATAAATGATTAAAATAATTGGAATCCGGTTTAAGCCGGCTGGAAAAATATATCATTTCAGCTGCGGCGCTTATGTTTTGAAGGTGGGTGACCGGGTGCTCGTTGAAACCGATCACGGGCTTGGATGCGGAATCGTTACGACGCCGCCCGTTGTCATGGATCCGGAACAATGCAGGCAACCGTTGAAAAAAATCTATCGCCCTGTAACCGAAGAGGATCTAAAGCAGCTTGAGGCCAATGCGCTTACTGAAAATGAGGCGTATCAATACTGCTGCAAAAGTATCGAAACACTTGACCTGGATATGAACCTGTTCACCGTGGAGAGCAATTTCGAAGGCAGCAAGTTGACATTTTTTTTTACCGCGGACGGGCGTGTCGATTTCAGGAAACTGGTGAAGATGCTCGTCAAGCAATTCCGTAGCAAAATCGAAATGCGACAGGTCGGCATCCGGAATCAGGCCAAAATGTGCGGCGGCATCGGCCGTTGCGGCCGGCAGTTGTGCTGTTCCTGCTTTTTGACCAAGTTTGACCCGGTTACGATCAAAATGGCTAAAAAACAAGGCCTTTCCCTCAACCCCACAAAAATTTCAGGCGTATGCGGCCGGTTGATGTGCTGCTTGACGTTTGAATATGGCTTTTATGAAAAAAAAGCCGGCAAAAGCCACAACAATGAAACCGCCCCGGAAAACAGCCGCCAACAGGACGCGAACAATACCAAACGCACAGGAAACAAAAAATGACCGTTCCTTTTTATATCACCACGCCGATATATTATGTAAACGCCCGGCCTCACCTGGGGCATACCTATACCACCATAGCCACTGATGTGGCCCGCCGCTTCCACGATATGAAAGGGGCGGAAACGTTTATGCTGACGGGAACCGACGAGCACGGCGACAAGATTGTCAAGGCTGCGGAAAAAAGCGGGGAAAGCCCCCGGGAATACGCCGACAAGATCAGCCGCCTTTTCAAGGAACTCTGGCCGACGCTCAATATCCACTGCGACCATTTTATAAGGACCACGGACCCCGCCCATATATCGGTCGTCATTGAGATCCTTCAGAAAATATATGACCAGGACGACATTTATTACAGTGAATACGAAGGGATGTATTGCTTTGAATGCGAACGCTTTTTCAATGAACGGGAGCTGGTGGACGGCAAATGCCCCGATCACGGAAAAGCGCCGGAGGTTATAAAGGAATCCAACTATTTTTTCAAAATGAGCCGTTACCAGCAATGGCTTATCGATTATATTAACGAAAATCCCGATTTAATAAGGCCCGAACGGTATAAAAACGAGGTGTTGTCCTTTTTGAAGGAACCCCTTGAAGACCTTTGCATCTCCAGGCCCAAAACCCGACTTCAGTGGGGCATCACCCTGCCCTTCGACGACCGGTATGTCACTTATGTATGGTTTGACGCACTGATCAACTATATCTCCGCGCTGGGCTATCCCGACGGCGAAAACTTCAAAACATTCTGGCCGCATTCTCATCACGTGGTCGCAAAGGATATCCTGAAGCCGCACGGCATATACTGGCCGATCATGCTCAAGGCCGCCGGAATCGATATCTACAAGCATCTTATGGTCCATGGCTACTGGAACGTGGATGATTCGAAGATGTCGAAAAGCCTCGGCAACGTGGTGGACCCCATATATCTGAGGGAAACCTATTCAACCGATGCCATACGGTATTTCCTGATGCGCGAGATGGTGTTCGGCCTGGACTCGGGATTTTCCGAACCCGCCATCATCAACAAGATCAACGCCGACCTCGCCAACGACCTGGGGAATCTTTTTTCCCGGGTATTGGCCATGCTCCACAAGTATTTCAAATCAACGGTTCCCGAATATCCCGCGGACGCAAAAAAGGATTTTCAGCTGGATTTAAAAGCGGATGCGGCGCAAACCATCGATTTATTCTGCCGGTCCATGGAAAACTTCGAGTTTCACAAGGCCTTGGCATCCGTTTGGGAATATATCTCGAAAATGAACAAATACGTGGATGTGACCGCCCCCTGGGAACTGGCAAAAAACAAGGCGGCCAGAGGCCAGCTCGAGGGGGTTATCCGCAACCTGCTTGAAGGCCTCCGGGTCGTATCCGGACTGATATACCCGGTGATGCCTGAGACCGCCGCCATCATGCAAAGACACCTGGGGCTGAATCCGGATGGACCTTTTTATCGCATCGAGGAAATCCAAAAATGGCCGCAAATTCCCGCCAACCAAGTGCTGCCAAAAGGGGTGAGCCTCTTCCCGAGGATCGACCCCGATGCTATCCTCAAGACCGAAACGGCCGCGGCCCAACAGGCTGCCCCGAATCCCGTTGAGGCGGAAATCGAATTTGACGATTTTTCAAAAATCGATATGCGGTCTGCAAAAGTCATCCATGCGGAAAAAATACCCAAGGCCGACAAACTGCTCAAGCTTGAGGTGGATCTGGGCGACCACACCCGGACAATTGTTGCCGGTATTGCCCAATTCTACAGCCCGGATACGCTGATCGGCAAAAACGTGGCGGTGGTGGCCAATTTGAAACCGGTCCGGCTTAAGGGCGTAGAGTCCAGGGGGATGCTTCTCGCCGCCATTTCCAGCGACGACTGCGCCGTTGCCATACTGGACCGTGAGATGCCCCCGGGGACCCGTTTAAAATAAACGAACAGGACGAAAGATTTTTCGCCCCTACGGGCAACACCCCGTACGCGAAGTACTCTCAATTCTTCAAAAATTGTGCACGCCTTGATCTTGTCACGCCATGGCGTGACTACAAAGCCGCCTGAACCAGACTTTTACGAGTGCATCATGTTTAAACGGAAAAAAAACGCAGGCAAATATGGATTCCAAAGGCTTGCAACACCCGATACAAAATGGCGCGGGTACCAGAAAAGTATAAAAGCCGACGATGAAAAGCAGCAGGCAATCCGCCGGATGCCCGGGTATTTTGCCGTGCTTGTCATTCTTGCCATTCTTATCCATGGCGGATTCCACCTGCTTGAAAAAAGACTGCCGGATCCATCCGACACCGTCGTTTCCCTGTATCCCCCGGATGTGGATCCCATTGACCACCAAGGGCTGAAAAATCTCCTTGCTGCCGACACGTTTCGCAACCTCACGGAAAACAAGGTGGAAATCAGCACCGGGACAGGCACCTACCAGCTTTACACGAGCATTGACCCGGATCTGCAGCAGTCCATCCTGGCATCCCTTGAAAAGCGGCATGCACACCGGATCGGGATCGTGGCGATAGAACCCGACAGCGGAAGGGTTCTCTCAATGGTTTCCTATGACCGGGAGGATCCCGAACACAACACCTGCCTCTCTGCGGACCTCCCGGCGGCAAGCATTTTCAAAATCGTTACGGCCTCAGCCGCAATGGGGTCCGGCGGGTTTGAAAAACAGAGCCGGTTCACGTATAATGGCGGCCGGTATACATTGTACAGAAGCCAGCTGAATGCCCGCGAAAACCAGTACACCAATTATGTCAGCCTCCAAATGGCCTTTGCGGAATCAAACAATCCCGTATTCGGGAAACTCGGGAAAAACGAGCTGGGCAAGGATGTGCTGGAAAAGTACGCCTATGCCTACTACTTTAACCGGCCCATTGAATTCGACCTGCCCGTGGAAACAAGCGTCCTGGAAATCAATGACACCCCGTACAACTGGGCCGAGGTTGCATCGGGATTCAACCGGACGACGACGATATCGCCGCTGCATGCGGCAATGATATCCGCGTCCATGGTCAATGGCGGCAGGATAATCAAACCGACTTTAATCGATGTGGCGGCAAGGGAGGACCGGACGGTCTACCGGTGCAGGCCCGAGGTCCTCTCCCGCACAGTGGACCCTTCAACAGTGGGCGATTTGAACAAACTCATGGGCGCCACGATTCGCTCGGGAACGGCAAGGGGACAGTTTGCGAACATTTCTTCCAGCCGGGTGCTATCCAGACTTGACATGGGCGGCAAAACCGGTTCGCTCAACCACCCCACCCGGCATATCCGGTATGACTGGTTTACCGGATATGCCAGGGACCCGGAGGGGTCCGGCAAAATCGCAATCGGTGTCATCGTGGCACACAAGGACTATATCGGAAAACGCGCCGCGACGTATTTTCGCGAGGCGGTTTTCCAATATTTTCAAAACAGAATTGACACGGATCGGGATGCTTAAAAAAATGTTGATACGGATTGCGCAAGCTTTGATCTTGAACGTTTTACAAAGTCGTCTGATATCGACTTTGTACGAGTGCATCAAAATGAACCTGCATTTATTTAAAATGCTTGATGTAAAGGTGTATTTTGGCCGATGCCCCAACCACGTCCCCAAAGGGGCGATCGTTTTTTTCCCATGCCATATGAACCGGTTGTCATGCGGTTTCACTGGCATTGTGGCGTTCAGCAGACAGGAAAGCCCGCCCGCCGGAATAGACTTGACCCCTTTGACGGCCGAATTGACAAAAATCCGGCAAAACGGCTTTTCCGCATGTTCAGATATGTCTGCCGACGATTTCACCGAACGTTATTTAGGGGGAGACGAACCCGTTACGAGGCTGTTTGAAGCCATCCGGGCGTTAAAGCAAAACCATTCTTATTATCGCATCTATAAAGACCCAGCCCTGTTTAATGAACTAAAAGACCTCGGATCGCACATTAAATCCGTTATCACAATTGAGACCCGGCACTTAAATGATCAGATGGGGACCGTTTCCGCAAGACAATTTGACGCCATGTCCCTGCGGATCGAAAAACTCAAGGATGCCGCATGGTGCATTGAAACGGAAATTCTTGCCAACATCGGACCGGTAAAAGCGCTTGCGGGAAACGCGAAAAACCGCTTGTCTGTCGAAAG
>PUOB01000051.1 GCA_003551985.1 Desulfobacteraceae bacterium
GGCGGATCGTTTTGAACTCCGATTCCCAGAACCTGAGTACGTACCCGGCAAGACCGGTTATTTCAGTGACTTCCCCGATTTTGAAATACAGTTTGTCCGGTATGTCCGTTTCTGGCATTTATGTTGTAAGTTGTAGGTTGTAGGTTGTAAGTTGTAAGTAAGGGCAAGGGCAAGAAGGGCCTTGCCCCGCGTATCAATTGATAATGTATCAGAAAAAGGCAAATATTTTCAAGCAATAATCTTATTACAACTTACAACTTATGACCTACAACCTACAACTTATAACTTACAACCTACAACTTACCCCCCCGGCACACCGGCGTTGAATGCATGTAAAATTTTTTCCGTTACTTCCTGGTGAAGCGCATTGACGGGGCCGTCCTCGAGGGTTTGGGTGTGGGAACGGTATGTAATCCGGATGGAGAGGCTCTTTTTGTCCTTTTCGATGGGTTCGCCGCTGTACACGTCGAAAATAAAAACATCTTCTATAATATCAATGTTTAATTCTTCAATTGCCCTTATGATCGCGCCGACTTCCAACGGGTTGTCGACAATCAGCGTCATATCGCGAGTTGTGGCGGGGAACCGAGGAACAGTTGTAAAGACGGCATCCTGCGGTACAGCGGCCATCAGTGCATCAATGTTCATCTCGAAGGCGAATACGTTTTGGTGGATGTCAAAGCGCTCAAGGATCGAGGGCTTGATTTCACCGACAATGCCGATAACGTCTTGGTTTATACGGATGATCGCGCTGTGGCCCGGTCGCGTAAAGGCTATCCGATCTTCGGGGGCCTGGGTGAAGACCGCGGGGCCGACCTGCAGGGCTGCAAAAAAGGATTCCAGCGAACCTTTGATGTCGTAAAAATCACATGAAACCGTTTTGTCGTGCCATGACCGGGGTTTTCGGGCACCGGTCCAGACGGCTGACAAGAGGCTGGTTTCATCCGGCAGGTGATCCGGTCCGTGGCTGAAAAATGCCTTTCCAAGCTCGAATAATTTTAAATCCCGCTCCTGCCGGAAGATGTTTTTCTGGCAGGTTTCAAGCAGGGAAGCGATCAGGGAGGTTCTCATGACCGATTGGGCTTCGGACAGGGGGTTTAAGACGGGCAGTTCATTGCGCCGGAGGTCGCCTTCCGGCAATTCGAGCCGGTCGCCGTTTTCGCCGGTAAAGCTGTAGTGGATGGTTTCACTGAACCCGAAACCCGCCATGAGCTCCCTGATTTCATCCTTGAGCACAAAACTGCGCAAAGGCGGCTGCGTTTTTGCCGACACAACGGGAAATGTCGTTCTGATCCGGTTGTATCCCGAAAGCCGGGCCACTTCTTCCATGAGGTCTTCGGCGCGGCTGACGTCCACGCGAAATGAAGGGCGGATGACATCCATGGTGTCGGAATCGTTTTGCCTCACCTCAAACGCAATCGACCGGAGATGCCCTGCGATGTCTTTTGCTCCCAGGTTGGTGCCCAGGTGCCGGTTGGTTTTGTCGGTGCTCAGGCGGATGGGATCGATGGATTGGCGACCGGGGTAGGCGTCCACTACACCGCGGGCAATTTCTCCGCCGGCGGTTTTCGCCATGAGGGCAGCCGCCCGGTCAAGTGCAGATACCGTTCCCTCCGGATCAACCCCCCGTTCGAACCGATGGGATGCATCCGTGGAAATACCGAGCCGTTTAGCGGCTTTTCGGATGGAAATCGGGTCGAAGTGCGCGCTTTCAATCAGAACATCGGTGGTTGAGTCCCAGATTTCTGAATTCTCGCCGCCCATTACGCCGGCTATCGCCACCGGCCCCTGTCCGTCGCAGATCATCAGGGTATCGTCTTCGATGCGACGCTGCTTGCCGTCGAGCGTCGTGAATGTTCTTTCCGCCTCGGCGGCGCAGGTCCTTACCACGATACGGTTTTCCGTGAGGCGGTGAAAATCGAAGGCGTGGAGGGGCTGACCTGTCTCCATCATCACGTAATTGGTGATATCCACAATGTTGTTAATCGGTTTGAGGCCTATGGAAAGCAGTCGCCGTTGAAGCCATCCGGGCGATTTTTCGACCTTGATGCCGGATATCAGCCGCGCCGAATACCGGGGGCACATATCCGGGGTTTCTATTGTCACGGATGTCATTTCGTGGATATCCGCAGTGCCTTCCGTGATTTCGGCGCCGGGGAACTTCAGTTGTTTGTCTAGCAGCGCGGCAACCTCCCGGGCGATGCCGATAAAACTGAGGCAGTCGGGGCGGTTGGGTGTCAGGCCGATTTCAAAAACGGTGTCGGAAAGCCCCATTGCTTCGGCAATCGGGGTTCCGGGGCGTATCGCATCGTCTATAATCATTACGCCGGATGCGTCCGTGCCGAGACCCAGTTCGGATTCGCTGCACAGCATCCCTTCCGAAACACAGCCCCGAATGTCGCCGGCCTCAACCCGTGTGCCGGAAGGCAGTACCGTGCCGGGCGTGGCGCAGGCGGTGTTCATGCCCGTTTTTATATTGGGGGCGCCGCAGACGATCGAAAGCATTCCGTCGCCCGTGTCGACATCGCAGCATGCCAGGCGGTCGGCCGCCGGGTGGGGTGTTATGTTCGTTATTTTTCCCGCAACAACACCTTTCAGGTGTTCATGGGGATCGATTACGGCTTCGACTTCAAATCCGGACATGGTCAGCATATCCGCAAGTTCGGCCGGCTTTATGGGGATGTCGACATACTGGCGTAACCAGTCAAGGCTGATTTTCATTTTAGAACTGCCTCAGGAACCTGATGTCACTTTCGAAGAACATTCGAAGATCGTTGATGCCGTATTTAAGCATGGCGATGCGCTCCACGCCCATGCCAAAGGCAAAACCCGAATATTTTGCGGTATCGTAGCCGACGTTTTCAAACACGGCCGGATGGACCATGCCGCAGCCCAGAACTTCGAGCCAGCCGGTATTGGAGCAGACCTTGCAGCCTTCCCCCCGGCAGATGACACACTGGATGTCCACTTCGGCGCTGGGTTCCGTAAAGGGGAAAAAACTGGGCCTGAACCGAAGATCGGTCTTTTCATCAAACATTTGCTGCACAAAAAGGGTGAGAAGTCCCTTGAGGTCTCCGAAGGAAACGATTTCATCCACCAGCAGCCCTTCCACCTGGTGAAACATGGGGGTATGGGTCAGATCTGAATCGCAGCGGTATACTTTTCCGGGGGCGATAATCCGGACCGGTGGTTCGTGCGCTTCCATGAAACGGACCTGGATGGGGGATGTGTGCGTTCTGAGCACGATGTTTTCGGAAATGTAGAACGTATCCTGCATGTCCCGGGCCGGGTGGTTTTTGGGTATATTCAGTGCTTCGAAGTTGTAGTAGTCTGTTTCTACTTCAGGCCCTTCCGCGATATCGAAACCCATACGCTCGAAGATCTGGCATATGCGTCTCGTAATACGGGTTACGGGGTGAATCGACCCCTTGGGAGAGGTGCGGCCGGGCAGCGAGACATCGATTGCATCGGCGGCATCTTTTGCATCGGCGGCCAGTTTGGAAAAGGCCTTTTCCGCCGCCGCCTCAATGGCTTTTTTGACCTGGTTGGCCTTTTTCCCGGCCTCCGGGCGCTGCTCTGCCGGAAGCGTCGAAATATCGCGCAGATATTGCGTAATCAAGCCTTTTCGTCCTATATAACGGACGATAACCGCTTTGACCTGCTCGATATCGCCGGCGCTTTCAATCTCCGACAGTGCGTCGTCCTGGATCTGTTCGATGGATTTGTTCAATTTGCAACTATTAGCATCTATAATTGTTCGGACGCTGCCGAAGTAATCCGTGAAAACGCATATGGATCGGAAACAGCCAGCTCGGCGAGAACCTTTCGATCAAGCGCGATGTCGGCTTTTTTCAAGCCGTTGATGAACTTGCTGTAGGAAAGGTCGTTCATCCGGGATCCCGCATTGATCCGGATAATCCACAGGCGTCTGAATTCTCTTTTCTTGACCTTCCGGTCCCGGTAGGCATACATCAATGCCTTGTCCACGGCGTCCGCCGCCGTACGGTACAGCTTGCTTCTCCCGCCGGTGAAGCCCCGGGCCAGTTTCAATACTTTCTTACGGCGGTGTCGCGCCTTGTATCCTCTTTTGACTCGCATGGTTATACTCCTGATTTGTGCGCCTTAAAAGCTTTTGGTCGTGTCTGTCCGGAGATGAGAAAATTTGTTCCCGTTCAAGGACGGTGAAAATTGTAACCGGCACAATACCTGTCGTATTTTGAGGGTTACAATTTGAGCCGGCCGCAGAAATGGGACAAATGAGCCATTTCCGGATGGGCACGAAGTATTATCCGTAGGGCAGCATACGCCTGACCTGCTTCATGTTGGTGGCGTCAATCACCTGTTTTTGCCGTAACGCCCGCTTTCTTTTGCGGGTTTTTTTGGTCAGAATATGGCTTGCATGGGATTTTGAAAAAACATACTTGCCGCTGCCGGTGCGCTTAAAACGCTTGGCTGCAGCCCGATTCGTTTTGATTTTAGGCATTGCTGCGCTCCTTTACGGGGATATTGTAAAACACCAAAAGATGCCTCATTGTTTTTTAAAGGTCAATAAAAATCACATGGCGCGGCAAAAAAATATTTCCCGCGCCATGTCCTGAAACCTGGAAAACCGCCGGGCAGGTTTTGTATATCAGGCTGCCTGCAATTCCATCGCATTGGCCATTACCAAAGCTTTACCGGGAATTGTATTGCCTGACTTTTAACAGTCTCGTAAAAAGCCGTCACTTTTGCCGGAATGTCACTTCGGGGCCAACACCATGGTCATGGTTCTGCCTTCCATTTTCGGATGCTGCTCCACCGACGCGAATTCCCCGGTCTTCTCCGAGACCGTCTGCAAAAGCTGTCTTCCCCGGTCTGTCATGGTAATCTCGCGGCCGCGAAACATTACCGTCACCTTGACCTTGTTTTTCTTTTCGATAAATTTTTTCAGATGGCCAAGTTTGATTTCGAGGTCATGGGTGTCTGTTTTGGGGCGCAGCTTGATTTCCTTGAGTTGAAAAGCGGTTTGTTTTTTTCTGGCTTCCTGCTGCTTTTTGTCCTGCTGGTACTTGAAGCGGCCATAATCCATAATTTTGCAAACCGGCGGTTTCGCATTGGGCGAAACTTCAACCAGGTCAAGCCCGACCTCTTCCGCGGTGTTAATGGCGGTCTCGAAGGGCAAAACACCCAGCTGCTCGCCTTCCGGGTCAATGACCCTGACTTCCTTTGACTTTATCTCCCGATTGATTTTAACCTGCTTATCGGTATTTCGCTGCTTGGCTATTTGACACCTCCTGTATCCCTTTCATTTTTTCAAAAAAAAACGGCCGATGACATGGTATGATTATAAACGTGCATTTATACCATAGAGCATGAGAAATGCAAGAAAAAATAGCGTTTTTCATTGCGATTTTTGAAAAGGTTGATATATAGTGCTCCAACGAAATCCAGGTGTCTGCCAACAAGGCGAAAGATTTTCCCCCCTGCGGGCGGTGCCGCTGCGCGTGAATTCCCTGGAAGCACTTTCCGGGAATGCGTTGAGACAATCCAAATTGAAATCGAAATCGACATCGAATATGAATACTCTGGAGGAAAGCGAGGTTTTCGCCATTGCCGAAGACCAGCCGTTCAATTTCCGCTGCGCCCCGAATGTGCCATGTTTTAATGCCTGCTGCAGGGATTTGAACCAGTACCTGTCGCCTTATGACGTGCTGCGGCTCAAAAAAAATCTGGGCGTTTCATCCGCCGTGTTCCTCGAAACGTACACGCTCCGGCATGACGGCCCCCGGTCCGGTCTTCCGGTCGTAACGCTCAGGCCCCAACGCGCCCCGGAATTAAAATGTCCGTTTGTTACATCCCGGGGGTGCGGGGTTTACGCGGATCGGCCGGCTTCCTGCAGGACCTATCCCGTTATGCGGATGGCCGGGAGAGACCGGATGACCGGGAATATCCGTGAGGAATACCTGCTGCTCCACGAGCCGCATTGCCGCGGTTTTGAAACGGACCGGAAGCTTACCGTTCGGGATTATATGGAAGAGCAGGGGGTATTGCCCTACAATGCGGCCAACGATGATTTTCTTCGGATCCTTGGCGTCAAGCAGCAAAAGCATCCAGGGATGCTGCCGAAGGATGTTTCGGACAGGATATACACCGCACTGTATGATTCGGATCGCTTTATCGCGGAGAGGGGGGGCGCCGGGGCCGAAAACGGCGTTGGGATATCCGGTCATCTATCGGATTTTATATCCACGGATCAAGATGACGGGGCCTTGCTCCAGGCCGCGTATGATTATGTGATTGGGTGTCTTGATTCGTAAAAAACAGGGCGGATGATAATATGACGGCTTCGTAAAAAGTCCAATATCTGCGTTATGCGAAATTTCTCAGAATTTCACGTACGCTTAA
>PUOB01000372.1 GCA_003551985.1 Desulfobacteraceae bacterium
CGGCAGGGATTACTGCTCCCAGGTCTGCTGCAAGGTCGCCATGCGGCATGCCAACAAACTCCTGCATATCATCCCGGATGCCCGTATCACGATTTTTTACATGGACCTCCAGGTTATCGGCAAGGAAACCCGGACTTTTTATGCCGGGCTTGCGCCCCGCGTGGACCTGGTCCAGGGGGTTCCCGCTGAAATCCTTGAAAACCGGGAAACCGGAAAACTCCGGATTATAACCGAGGACCGGGACGATCTGGCCCGGGTCGCGCGGGAATTCGATATGGCGGTTTTGGCCGTGGGCATGGAGGCGTCCGAAAGCATGGACCCGGCCGCGGGCGACATGGGGCTTTCACCCAATTCGTGGGGCTTTTTCAACACCCCTGACGCCGCAATTGCCCGCGACGTCCTTGTCGTTGGCTGCGCGCGTACGCCGGCCGACATACTGTCGTCCATGCAGGACGGCCGCATCGCCGCCGGCAGGGTCGTCGATGAGCTGTCTCTTGAAAAACCCGCACCCCACGGCAGTGATCCGGGCAATCAACCGTCGGTTGCGGTTTTCGGTGACGGCGACCAGGGCGCCCGGGTTGCCGGGGATGTCGCGCAAAGCGGTTTTAAAACGTACCTGTTCGGCACGGAGGCCCCGGCTGACGCGCCGGCCGGTCTCATCTCCATGGCCGGGGCCGAAATCCGCAAGGTTTCCGGGACGGCCGGGAATTTTCGCATAGAACATGTTCTTGACGGCCGGAAAGGCGAGGTCGCCTGCGCCGCTGTCATTGCGGCACTTGAACCGGCATTTGAAGCATCGGACCCGGGCTTCTCCTCTGAAAACGTCTTCACACCGGCGGCGTTTTCCAGGCAGCTCGCTGGAGATCCGGACCAATGCCCGCAGGATATTGCGATCCTTCTTGACTCTGCCGGGCCCGAGTATAAAATGTGGGCCCGCATGGCCCTTGAAGATGCGATTCGGGCCAGGGCCGCCGGAAAAAATGTTTCCGTCATCGCAGCCAGGATGCTCGTTCACAAGCCGGACGGCCAAAAGCGCTATGATGCGGCCAGGCAAGCGGGGGTCTCTTTTCTGCGCTACGAAAACCCGGACGACATAACCATTGCAAAAACGGAGAAGGGGTTTTCAATCACCGTAAAGGAAGCCACCCTGCCGTCATCTTTGGATCTCCACCTGGAATGCGGATGGCTTGTGATACCGCCGAAACGTCAGGGGCCGGCCGGCACCGCTCAAATGACCGCCCTGCTTCGGGAAAGAATCGACAAGGAAGGCTTTCTCCAGTCCCCGAACGCCCGGCACCGACTGGTACGAAGTCCCCGAAAGGGGATCTGGTTTGCCGGCGCGGGCCATGACGAAACCGACTCGGACGACCTGAAAGCTGAAATAGACGACATCCTCACGCAGCTAAAAACGCAATCCTTTGACTTGCCCGATGTGGATGCGGGCGTGGAAATCAACGAAAAAATGTGCGCGCAATGCCTCACCTGCTACCGGATCTGCCCCCACGGCGCCATCATCCTCACCGATACAATGCGGCCCCGGATCATGCCGGATTCTTGCTTTTCATGCCACCTCTGCGTTGCCAACTGCCCGGCCTATGCCATCGATTCCCGGGCATTTGCCAAAAATGCGGTTGCGGACATGGCGGAAGCCGGCCGGGCGGTTGTTTTTGCCTGCGAGCGATCCGCTTACCTTGCCGCCGGGGCGTCAACGCTGCCGGACGATGTCCGGCTGGTCAAAATCCCCTGTGCATGCCGGATGAATATCGACGCCATATTGGCGGCCCTGTTGAAGGGCGCGTCAAAAATCGTCATTGCCGGCTGTCACGACGGCAACTGCCGGTCCCTGGAGGGCGCCCGTGAGGCCGCGCTCGGCGTGAAACAGGCCCTGCTTATCCCGGGGATCGACGCGTCAAGGGTGGTCCATGAACCCGTTGCGGCCAATGAAACAGCCAGGTTCAAGCGCATTGTTTCCAAAGCATAAGCAAAAGGACCTTTGATAATGAAAAATGCAACCCTCAATAAAGATTCCGAACTTTTAGGCATGCACAACCATTTGCCTTCTGCTGACAACATATCCGAATGTCTTACCTGCGGGGCATGCAGCTCCCGGTGCTCATGGTTCGACGGCCGGGTCGACGACCGCACAGGGCCGCTGCCGCGCCAGATCGTCCGCATGGCGGCACTCGGCCTTGACCGGCATCTCGTCGACAGCGAAATGCTCTGGGACTGCCTGCTTTGCAACCGCTGCACCGAAGTCTGTCCGATGGAAATCACGATGGACGTGGTGGTCAGGAAAGCCAGAAGCCTTGAGATCGCCCAAAACCGGGTATCCGAAGACATGACAACCGGTATAAAAAACCGGCTCGAGCTGGGCGATGTCAATGCCTTTTCAAAAGAGGATTTCGTGGAAACCGTCGAGTGGATCAGCGAGGAATTTGCCGACGACATGGAGGACCCAAAGGCTGAGATCCCATACGACAGGGAAGGCTCGAAATTCCTTTACCTGCCCAATCCAAGGGAGTTGGGGCTGAACCTGCTCCACCTGACCGCCATGGGAAAGCTGTTTTACGCCATGAAGGAACCATGGACGCTGTCCTCCCGCCATACCGATGTGACCAATTGGGGGTATTTCGTTGGAAACGATGATATCATGGCAAAAATGGTCACGATGGTGGTGGAACCCGCGGAAGCGTTGGGCATCGAGACCCTGGTGCTCTCGGAGTGCGGGCATGGCTATCACGTACTCACGGTGCTTATGGAAGAGGCTCTCGGCCGGAAGCCGAACTTTAACGTGACGAGCATCCCGGAGCTGGTCCTGGAATACGCCAAAAAGGGGGTTGTCAAGCTGGATCCGACCGTCCACCCCTACATGGTCGCATACCACGATCCGTGCAACATTGCTAGAAAATCGGGGGTCTATGACGCGCCGCGGGAGCTTTTGGCCATGTGCTGCCAGGGCGTCGTGGAGCTTGTGCCCAACCGCGCCGACGGGATATGCTGCGGCGGGGGCGGCGGTTTGATCCAGGACAGCGGCTCCACGAAAAAGCGAATGGTTACCGGGAAGCCCAAGGCCGAGCAGATGCGGGCCCTTGACATAGACGATGTGGCCACGGCCTGTCTTTCCTGCCACCGGCAGCTGGGCGAGTTGGTCAAGCATTACAAGCTGGAGAAGCGGGTCCATACGGTGGCTGCCATGGCGTCGGAGGCGTTGGTGATTCAGGGGGATGGAGATGCGCTATAACGATGCGCTTCCTTCGTCAGCACATCCTATAACCGTAGGGGCGAATAATCATTCGCCCGCCGTAAGGGCGAATAATCATTCGCCCCTACAAACAACCCATGATGAATCGGGAGACGAATCCCGACTTTTTACGAGACTGTCGAGCATTGAATAGCCAAAACAACCCATCAAATTTTCTTCCCGTGGTCATCGCCGCCGCGCTGGAGGCCGGTGACGCCGCATTGGCGGTCTATGAGGGGGCCTTTGATGTCACGGAAAAAGCCGACCATTCCCCGCTTACCCTTGCGGACATGCGGTCCCACGAAATCATTTCTGCGGCGCTTAAATCGTCGCAAATCCCGGTTTTGAGCGAAGAGGGCCGGGACGTCCCATACGAGGAGCGCAGCCGGTGGCCTGCGCTCTGGATCGTGGACCCCCTTGACGGCACAAAGGAGTTCGTGAAGAAAAACGGCGAATTCACCATTAACATCGCGCTTGTGGCGGACAACCGGCCGGTGATGGGCGTCATCTACGTGCCCGTAACCGGCATGCTTTATTTTGCGGCCGACCCACTGGGCGCGTTTTCCGTCAGTCGAACCGGCATGCCCCCCGGCTGGCAAGACGGTTGGCACGACGGTTGGCACGACAACCTGCCACCGCTTATATCCGCCGCGAAGAAACTGCCCCTTGAAAAAAGGGATGAAAGGCCGTATACGATCATGGGGAGCCGGTCCCATGCGACGCCTGAGTTGACCGCATTTGTGGATGAGATGAAAAAATGTCATGAAACAGTGGAACTTGTCCCAGCCGGCAGCTCTCTTAAATTCTGCCGGATCGCCGAAGGGTTTGCGGACGTCTATCCCCGGATGGGCCCCACCATGGAATGGGATACCGCCGCGGGCCAAGTCATTGCCGAGCAGTCCGGGGCGGCGGTTCTGGACTATCATTCACGGACGCCTCTTGAATACAACAAGCCGGATTTGACCAATCCCTGGTTCATCGTTGAGAGAATTGAATAAAATATGACTGAGACGTCTTTTGGTGCCCACGGCGGACCCTTGGTAAACCTCATGGTGGATGAGCAGCGCGCAACCCTGCTCAAGGACATCGCCATGAACCTCCAGGACTTGATCCTGAACGAACGCAATCTCTGCGACCTGGAACTGCTTGCCACCGGTGCCTTTTCACCGCTTACCGGGTTTATGGTGCGTACCGACTACGAGTCGGTCCTGGACCGCATGCGTCTGCAGGACAATACGCTCTGGCCCGTTCCGGTCTGTCTCGACCTGCCCGCCCCTGTTGCCGAGCACCTGGAGGTCGGCCAATCCGTGGCGCTGCGCGACCAAGAGGGGTTCCTCCTGGCCGTGATGCACGTGGCCGACATATGGCCCGTCAACCGGGAAAAAGAAGCGGACATGATCTACAATACCCGGGATTTATCGCACCCCGGGGCGCATTACCTTTACAAGAAATCCGGTGATTATTATATCGGCGGCCCTATCGAGGCGGTCAACCTGCCGATTCATTTCGATTTCAAGCAGATCCGCCTTCTACCCAGGGAAATTCGGTCGAATTACCGTAAACTGGACTGGCAGCGGGTCGTCGGCTTTCAGACCCGGAATCCCATATACCGGCCCCAGTTTGAAATGACCATCAAGGCCATGCGCCGGGCAAAGGCCAACCTTCTGCTGATGTCCGTCGTGGGCATGACCCGGCGGGACGACTTTGACCATTTCATTCGGGTCCGGTGCAACCGGAAGGTCGCCCGGCATTATCCGCCGGATTCCTGCATGATGACGCTTCTGCCCCTGGCGGTCCGTATGTCCGGGCCGCGTGACGCCGTTTTTGACGCCATTATTGCTAAAAATTACGGCTGTACCCACTTTATCGTCGGTCATGACCACGCTTCACCGGGCCACGACAGCAACGGCAATCCCTTTTACCCGGTTGCCCATGCCAAAGCCTTTGCGGGCGAATATGCCGACGAGATCGGCATCGGGATTATCCCCTTCGAGGAGATGGTGTATCTTCCCTTTGAGGATGAATACCGGAGCGTGGACCAGGTGCCGTCCGGAACCCAGACTGTCTCCCTTTCCGGCTCGGATATCCGGCGGCGCATCCGCGAGGGTAAAAACATCCCTGACTGGGCGGTCTTTCCCGAGGTCACCGAGGAGCTGCAAAGGGCCTATCCGCCGCCCGGCAAGCAGGGATTCACCCTTTTTCTGACCGGGCTTTCCGGCGCCGGAAAGTCGACCATCGCGCAGGTGCTCTACTCGAAGTTCCTTGAAATCGGGGACCGCCCGGTGACATTGCTCGACGGCGACATCGTGCGCCGAAACCTCTCTTCCGAACTGTCGTTTTCCCGGGAGCACCGCGATATCAACGTTCTTCGCATCGGTTTTGTCGCCAGCGAAATCACCAAGAACCGCGGCGTGGCCATTTGCGCCCCCATTGCACCCTATGAATACACAAGGCGGGAAATCCGAAGCACCATTGAGTCCTATGGCGGCTTTATCGAGGTCCACGTGGCAACGCCCATCGAGGAATGCGAAAAGCGCGACCGGAAGGGCATGTACGCCAAGGCGCGCGCCGGGCTTATCTCCGGCTTCACCGGCGTGGACGATCCATACGAGATTCCGTCCAACCCGGAGCTCAGCATCGACACGACCCACATGACCCCTGCCGAGGCCGCGCAGGAGGTGATGCTCTTTCTCAGCAACCGCGGATATATATGACGGCTTCGTTAAAAGGCCAATATCTGCGTTGCGCGCAATTTTTGAAGAATCTCACGTACATTATGTACTATCGATTCTTCAAAAATTGCACGCGCCTTGATCTTGGCCTTTTAACGAAGCCGTCTGGAAAGTGGACTTTGGTGGCTGTCCATTGGCTATGAAACGGCGAGGAATCCGTATGTAGGGGCGAATGATAATTCGCCCTTACCTTCAAAGGTTGCACAAGCCTTGATCTTGAGCTTTCTTGTCACGCCCCTGGCGTGGTTACGAAGCCGTCTGGAAAGTGGACTTTGGCGGCTGTCTATTGGCTATGAAACGGCGAGGAATCCGTATGTAGGGGCGAAAAATCTTTCGCCCGCCGTAAGGGCGAATGATAATTCGCCCTTACCTTCAAAGGTTGCACAAGCCTTGATC